>CAYSMG010000016.1:1959-15025 GCA_964432045.1 uncultured Eggerthellaceae bacterium | reverse complement strand
TTACTCATCCAAGCCATCGGTTTGACGGATGAGCTTACGCTTAATTTTTCCGCCAACGGTTTTGGGAAGCTCGTCAACAAATTCAACAATGCGAGGATACTTATAGGGGGCTGTAGTCTTTTTCACATGATTTTGCAGCTCACGCACCAGCTCATCGGAAGGCTTCCAGTCCCGAGCCAAAACCACCGTCGCCTTAACCACCTTGCCCCGCACCGGATCCGGCGCTGCAGTAACCGCACACTCTACCACTGCGGGATGCTCTATAAGAGCACTTTCCACCTCAAAGGGTCCAATGCGATAACCTGAGCACTTAATCACATCATCATCGCGCCCTACGAAAAAGCAGTAACCATCGGAGTCACGCCAGGCCATATCGTGGAGGTTGTAATATTCCCCACCCACGGCATCTTTGGTGCGCTGCTCGTCATTGAAGTAACCAATAAAAAGCCCCGGCGGATAGGCCTCCTTCAATCCGGTCACGCAAATGGCCCCTTCTTCACCGTCGGCCACCTCATTTCCTGCTTCATCTAAAAGCTTGATGTTTAAGAGGGGCGAGGGCTTGCCCATAGAGCCTGGCCGCGGCTCTAACCAGGGATAGGTTGCCAAAAGAACTGGCCCTTCGGTTTGCCCAAAGCCCTCACGAATCTTTTTGCCCGTCAAGCGCTCCCAGGCAAGCGTTACCTCGGGGTTGAGAGGCTCTCCTGCTGTGGCAAAGTTTTGAATACTAGAAAGATCAAAGGAAGCCACATCTTCTTGCAACATAAAGCGATACATCGTAGGAGGCGCGCAGAAGGTAGTGAGGCGATAGTCTTGCATGCATTGCAAAAGCTTATAGGGAATAAACCTGTCCATGTCGTAGCAAAAAATATGTGCTCCACAGATCCACTGTCCATATATCTTTCCCCAACCAAATTTTGCCCAACCGCTATCGGTCACACTCATATGCAGGCAATTTTCCTTCACCTGCTGCCAGTAGCGTGCGGTCAGAATATGACCGAGGGGGTGCGCAAAGTTATGACAGACTGCCTTGGCCATACCCGTTGTACCCGAGGTGAAATAGATCAGCATGGTGTCTTTACTGCTAACCCCTGCTTGGCCCTCGGGGCGGGCAAAGTCCTCGCTTTCTGATTCAATAAGCTCGTCAAAGGACAACCAGCCCGCACGCTTGCCCGCTACCAAAATACGATTTTGGATACTGGGGGATTTGGGCAGGGCTTCTTCGGTTTGGCTTACAACATAGTCATCATCTACGCAGATCATCGCCTTAACCTGTGCGGTTTGTGCCCGGTAAGCAATATCTTTAGCCGTAAGTTGTAAGGTGGCCGGAATGATGATGGCACCCAGCTTGCACAAGGCCACGGCACACACCCAATATTCCCAGCGACGACGCAGGATCATCATAACCACATCGCCTTTGCCAATACCCATCCTCACAAAGGCATTTGCGGCCTTATTGGAAAGCTTCGAGATATCACTGAAGCTGAAGTTGCGCTCTTCCTTATAGTCATTGCACCACAGCAGAGCCTTTTTTTCTGGCTCTACGCGTGCCCACTCGTCCACAACATCAAAGCCAAAGTTAAAGCGTTCTGGCACCTCTATCCTGAAGTTTTCATAGAAGTCCTCGTAAGAGTCGAATTCAATACGAGGGCAGTACTTCTTCAATATATGATCCACGTCAATTACCTTTTCGAACTCAATTCAATCAAAACTTATGCAAGCAATACTGGCGTGTGCCTAGTGTTATTCAGCAATAATGGTAATGAACTTTGCTACCTGGTCCCCATAACAACGCTGACCATGGGGATGCGAAGGGTTAAAGTAGATGCTATCCCACTGGTTCAGTACAATTTCCTTGTCATCAAAGACCACTACAATAGAACCTTCAATAACAAAGTTAAATTCCTGGCCCCGATGTGTTACCAGCTTTGCTGGCTCGTCACTCGGGTCAAGTACCACCAGTAGAGGCTGCATAATCTTATTGGAGAAACGCCAGGCCATATCATCGTAGTGATAGCCCGGATATCGGTTTACCTCTTTGCCTTCGCCCCGACGCACTACATGATAGGTATCAAGCTTGGCAGCAGTACCGGTAAGGATTTCCGTGAACTCTACGCCAAACTTACGCGCCAGGTGATAAATGGCCGAGATAGGTACATCGGCCCCGGTTTCTTCCCAATGCAAATAGGTCTCCAATGGCACATCAAGCTCCTGTGCCATTTCCTCGGCCGATACCTCACAGGCCTCACGCAGGCCCTGAATACGCAGACCTATACCCAAAAGCTCTTCGGCATCTTCTGGCATGCTAGCCTCCTTGCTGTAAGAAATACCTGCAGTAAAAAACCGCATTTGTGCTTATGACGCATCTAGAACGCGCACTTTTATGCCACCTTGCGCTCTTAGGCACCCATCCCCATCTTTAAGGCCTTTTTGTTGAGCTCAAGCATCTTTGCCTTGCTGGCTGGCACGCACCTCTCCATGGCTGCCCACAGAGTCTCTTCAGCGCAGAAATGGGTCTGTGCCCACAGCTTCCCTGCACAGATAATATTTGCCAGCTGCTTAAACCCAGCATCTTCAGCCATCTGGGTAGCGGGAATTTCAAAAATCTTTGCCTGTGGCGCGCTGGGAACCTGCCCAATAAGGGACACATCGGCCACGATGACACCACCTTCAGAAACGACCGGTGCGAACTTATCAATAGAAGGCTGGTTCATAGCAATCAGTGCATCGGGGTTAAGTACCAAAGGGCTTCCGATAGGTTCGTCTGATAGACAAACACTACAGTTTGCAGTACCGCCGCGCATTTCAGGCCCATAGGAAGGCAGCCAGGAAACCTGACGGTCTTCAATAAGACCAGCATAGGCCATGAGCTTACCCGCAAACAAAAGGCCTTGGCCACCAAAGCCAGCTAAAACCACGTTGAGCGTGCTCATTATGCCTGCCCCCCTGCCTGTTCGGGATGGGCTATGGGACAATCGCTGTTGCGGGCAGAGGCTGCCTGAGCCGCTGTCTCAAAACCATCTACCACAACATCTTTATATACTCCCAAAGGATAGTAAGGCAGCATGTTCTCACGCATCCAAGCAAAGGCTTTCTGTGGGGTCATACCCCAGTTAGTAGGACAGGTAGAAACCACCTCGACCAAGGAATAACCGCGCTTATCGCGCTGGGTTTCAAAGGCCTTCTTAATGGCACGTTTGGCCTTGCGAACATTCTTTGTATTATCAACCGTCACGCGCTCTAAATAAGCCACGCCATCAAGGGTGCTGAGCAGTTCGCACACCCGGATAGGATAACCTGCGGTATCCACATCGCGTCCATAGGGGGTAGTCTGTGTTATCTGGTTAGGCAGACTGGTCGGTGCCATCTGACCGCCCGTCATACCATAGATGGCATTGTTGATAAATATCACAGTGATATTTTCTCCACGGGTAGCCGCATGAATGGTCTCTGCCATACCAATACTGGCAAGGTCGCCATCGCCCTGGTAAGCGAAAACGAGGCTGTCAGGCAGCACGCGCTTAACACCCGTTGCAACTGCCGGAGCACGACCATGAGCAGCCTCAATCATGTCACAGCCAAAAAAGTTATAGGCCATAACGGCACAACCCACCGGAGCTATGCCAATGGTATCGCCCTCGCAACCAAGCTCATCCATTACCTCGGCCACCAAGCGATGCACTATACCATGAGTACAGCCTGGACAAAAATTAGTAACTACCGGTAGTAGCGCATGTGGGCGCTGAAACACGATCTTTTCTTCTTTTTCCTGTGACATGTGCTTACTCGCCCCCCCTCTGCAAAGAAGTATCTGATGCCAATTGGCGAATCTTCTCCAAAACCTCGCCTGGCGTGGGAATAACCCCGCCAGTTCGTCCGTAAAAGTCCACCGGACGTTCGCCTTCTACGGCAAGACGTACATCATCGACCATCTGACCCATATTCATCTCGACCGAAAGATAAACCTTGGCGTGAGGAATGCTCTTCCTCAGAATGTCATTAGGGAAGGGCCAAAGCGTTATGGGACGAATGAGTCCCGCCTTAATGCCCTCATCACGAGCTGCACGTATAGCAGAACGTGCAACACGGCTTGCTGCGCCAAAGGCTACCAGCACAATGTCGGCATCTTCGCTTAAGAACTCCTCGGCACGCTGTTCACTTGCCTCAATCTGAGCGTAGCGCCTATAGCGCTCTACATTGAGATCTTCCAGATGCTCTGCGGTAAGGTAGAGAGAATTGACAATATTGTGGGCGCGCTTGTTTTTGTGTCCAAGGGTTGCCCAGTCCTTTGCCGGTAAATCGGCAGGGTCTAAAGCCTCGGGCAAAACTACCGGCTCCATCATCTGACCCAACATACCATCAGCCAAGATCATTACCGGTGTCCGATAGCGATCAGCTAGATCGAAGGCATCAAAGACCAAATCGGCCATCTCTTGTACGGTGGAAGGTGCAAAAACCACGCGGTGATAGTCGCCGTGACCCATAGCGCGTGTTGCCTGCCAGTAGTCAGACTGCGAGGGCTGAATACCTCCCAGACCCGGGCCACCACGCTGCACATTAATAATAACTCCCGGCAGATCGCTGCCTGCCATATAAGACACGCCCTCGCCCTTAAGTGAGACTCCCGGGCTGGAAGAAGAGGTCATGGCACGTGCACCAGCGGCAGCTGCACCATAGACCATATTAATAGCGGCAATTTCACTTTCTGCCTGAAGGTAGGTCCCCCCTACCTTTGGCATGCGTTTTGCCATGTAGGCTGCAAGTTCAGTCTGCGGCGTGATGGGGTATCCAAAAAAGTGGCGGCATCCTGCACGAATGGCGCTTTCCGCCAGGGCCTCATTGCCCTTCATCAAAACCTTTTCTGCCATGATTTACCTCATAACTACAATAGCTACATCTGGACACATCATTGCACAGGAGCAACATCCGGTGCATCGCTGTTCATCTACGCAGCGTGCCGGATGATAACCCTTTGCCGTGATGGTGTCGTGATCAAGCTCGATGATGCCCATAGGACATGCATCGACGCACAAACCGCAGCCTTTACAGAAGCCGTCGTCTACGCTGATCCTTGCCATTCTTGCCTTCTCTCGTCTTAGTCTATGTATTACAAGACCGCTAAAAGCGGTCAGGTAAGCAAATATTATTCCCAGGGAGTTTTAACGTATACTCCCATATCGTAGTAGGGAGTATCCCCAAGTATCTGCCGAATGTCCCTACTTTGCCGGTCTGCGAGAGTCTGTGCGCAAGGACGAGGAATAGTGATAAAGGCCAGGGGTAGGTTTGCCAAAGCCGCACACTCCTGCGCAAAGCCAATGCCGCTTTGAATCACCTCAAAGGTGGTGGCATCTTTTAAATGACTATTCCCCACAATAGCGCTTGCCTTTAACTGAGAGCTCTCCTCAATCTCATGCAGAAAATTCAGCGCCTCTTCGGGGCTGTAGTCAAAGCCACGAAAGCGGTTTACCACATACCACACCGCCAACTGAGCCCCCCTTAGCGCCTTGGAAAAGCGCCCGAGAACCCGAGCCCCTACATCATCGCCACCCACATCGACAATCAAAAGTCGCCTATCTATCACAGACGCTGACTTTTCATTGGCGGTAGTGCTTGTTGCTGCACAGGCCCACTCTGCTGCGCCAAGGGTTTCATTGGTGATGCTCGGGCCATCAAGATTCGAGCGCGCATAAACCGGCTCAATAAGACGAACCCCACCCTCTTCTAAGATCGCCTTGTAGTCGCTTGAACGAAAGTAGGGGTTCACCACATCAAGATCGGAAACCACCACCTGCATGCCCGCTTGTGCCGCATCAAGCGCCAAGCTCACCGAAAGGCTGGTTTTCCCTACCCCATAATGGCCGCAGATCACTACCACCGGTGCAAGTAAGGGTGCTATTTGAGAAAAACTCCCTGAAGTGTCCTGCGCAGAAGGAGTCATGGGCTAAATCAGTCCCTCAGACACCTCGCGTGTCTTGCGCTCGTCATTTTCGCGAATAGCGGCGCGGCGAATCTTACCATTGACGGTCTTGGGAAGAGCATCGACATATTCCACCACACGCGGATACTTATAAGGTGCCGTGCGGTTTTTCACCCAGGTCTGCAGTTCGCGCGTAAGACCCTCACTGCCGCTAAAACCTTCGCTTAACACAATGCTTGCCTTTACTGCAAGGCCACGTACCGGGTCGGGCACGCCCGTTACTGCACACTCGCGTACCGCCTCGTGCTCCAGCAAGACGCTTTCAATCTCAAAGGGACCAATGCGATAACCGCTTGACTTAATAACATCGTCATTGCGGCCAACATACCAGAAGTAACCATCTTCATCACGCCAGGCGGTATCGCCGGTGTGATACCAGCCATCGTGAATTGCCGCCTTTGTTTTAGGCTCGTCACGATAGTATTCCATCATGATGCCAGCCATCTTTTCCTGCACATCAATGCAGACCTCGCCGGTCTCCCCGGTATCGCAGGGCTTCCCGTCAGTGCGCAGAATCTCGGTGTGGTACAAAGGCACGGGCTTACCCATCGAGCCCGGACGCGGACTTGAACCCCGCAGATTCGCGATGGTAAGTGGGGTTTCTGTTTGGCCAAAACCCTCATAGATGATAAGGCCGGTGTGTTCTTTCCAAAACTCAAAGAGGTCGGGATTAAGCGCCTCGCCGGCAGTTGTGGAGTATTTCAAGGAAGACAGATCAAAGGCATCGATATCTTCCTGCATCATCATGCGATACATCGTTGGCGGGCAGCATAAGGTGGTCACCTGGTACTTCGCAATAAGCGAGAGCACTTCAGCTGGACGGAAGCGGTCAAAGTCGTAGGTAAGCACCGCTGCCTCCATAAGCCACTGCCCGTAATACTTACCCCATACCGCCTTGCCCCACCCGGTATCGGCAATGGTAAAGTGCAGCCCTTCGGGGTCAACATTGTGCCAGTGCTTTGCAGTAATAAGATGAGCTATCGCATATTCGGAATCATGGAGAACCATCTTAGGATTACCCGAGGTACCCGAAGAGAAATACATCAGCATGGGATCGGTAGCGCAGGTTTCACGAGGAGTAAAATCCTCGCTGGCCATACGAACCCCAGTATTAAAGTCAAGCCAGCCCTCGCGTGAAACCGCTGCTGCACAGATTCCCTCAGGACCGGAAAGAGCTGGACCAACAAGCTCGCCTTCAGGCAAGATAAAATTACCTTCGGCATCTTCGGGAGTAAGCCCTCCACCTGCACCATTTACCAAGATACGTGTCTGAACGGTGGGACACTCATCTAAAACATTGTCGACCACCTGAGCAATTTCACCTACCGAGGTGGCAATAACGGCCTTGATTGAAGCACCGTTCAAGCGATATTCCATGTCGTGCTCTTTAAGCATGAAGGTGGCAGGCACCATCACCGCCCCCAACTTGGCCAAGGCGGTTGCTACAAACCAGAATTGATAGTGGCGGCGCAGGATAACTAAGACCATGTCGCCTTTCCCGATACCCTGCTCAGCCAGGTAGGTGGCTGTTTTATCCGACCAATACTTCATATCCGCAAAGCTAAAGATGTGCTCTTCGCCTTCGGGGTTACACCACAGCATCGCACGACGATCAGGATCATTTAAGGCAATGTCGTCTACCACATCGTAGCCAAAGTTGAAATTCTCAGGACAGTTCACCTTAAATGAACTCAGTTGTCCGTCTTCGGCATATTCTTCTTCCACAAAACGCAGATTGATGTTTCTCATGAGTTTTAGATTTCCTTTTCAGCTTATGTGGCAACACGGTGCCACCCTACAGATTCCATGAACGGTATCGCTTGAAGGGGACTTAGGCTCTTTGCCCATGCCCTTAAGGCGCAGGGTCAATTTTGTGTGATACCTCAGCTTGAATGCTTTACACCCAAGGCTACACGACCAACTGCGCCTAGATAATGGAGTCTGCCTGGGGTTTAAGCACGATGGCTAAGAATACGCAGGGTTCGCCACCAATGGCTATCATGCCATGACCACGTCCTGAGTCATACATAAGCAAATCGCCTGCCTCGAGTTCTTCGATATGATCCTCATAGGCAAAGCGCATCTTGCCAGAAATAATGAAATCAATTTCTTGGCCCGTGTGATAGGAAAGATGAATGGGAGCGTCTTGCTCTTCCTCCAAATAAGGAGCCGTTACCAAGAAGGGTTCGGCGAGTTTATTCTTTAAGCGAGGTGCTTTATGCAAATACTCAAAGCCTGCGCGGCGCTTAATAGAAAGCCCCTCGCCTACACGAGTGAGCGTATAGCCTGAAAGATGTGGGTTTTCACCCGTAAGAAGCTCAATTACGTCCACCCCAAGTTTTTTCGCGCACTTGTAAAGGAAGGTGAAGGACAGGTCCTGCTCGCCCGACTCCTGCGCAACATACTCACTCAAGCTACGCCCGGTGGCATCGGCCATTTCCTGCTGGGAGATTTCCAGATCCTCACGCAAGGCGCGAATGCGCCCCGCAACCTCTTTGATGTTTGGCTCCATGAACGCATTCCTCCTTCTGTGTAATAGAATTCCTTAAAGCATCCGTTTGAATGCGTAGCGGTCAATTTTACTGCAAGCTGCGTGCCCTTGCAGAATATCGTTAAGATAGATCGGTGAATGTAACCTACTGGAAACAAAGAAAAATTTCCAAGAAAAGCCTTGCACGGAAAAATGGCTTCAAGTAATATATCTCCTCGCGATGCGGACGTGGCTCAGCTGGTAGAGCACAACCTTGCCAAGGTTGGGGTCGCGGGTTCGAACCCCGTCGTCCGCTCCATTGGATATAAAGAGCCGGTCAAGGTCATGTTGATCGGCTCTCTTTTTAGAAGCTTGGTTTAGAAGCTTCTCGCCTATGGCGACGTGGCCAAGTGGTAAGGCAGAGGCCTGCAAAGCCTTTATCCCCGGTTCGAATCCGGGCGTCGCCTCCATTCCTTTTTCATTTTTAAGTATTAACCCATTAATCCCTTGGCGCACTCATGAACCCATACGCAAAAAGGGGTGCCTTTCGCACCCCCCAGAACAGTTGATCTTCTTTTTTAATAAGGATCCTGAGTTTAGAAAGACCCTTATTCACCCAGGTTTCATCTGGGCTGCCTGCTTGGGCTGGACAGCAAAACTAGGAAGAAATACTTCCCTGTGGATAAACAACCATCAAGACCAGTAAAGACACAAAGAAGATAACCGCAAATAAAATGGTTATACGGTCTAGGTTTTTCTCTACTAAGCCAGTGCCGCTTTGGGAAGAGTAAAAAGAGCTTGCAATCATGTCGGATACGCCTGTACCCTTACCCGAATGCAACAAGATGAACACAATCAGACCGAGGCCTGAGATTACCAGCAAAATCAAAAAGATAATAACCAGGGGAGTCAAAATATCTTCCTTTACCTAGCGTCTTACGTATCGTCCTAACTGCGCCTTCATGCTTATACAAATGAAAGCCCATACAACCGAGTGATTATAGCCGAACAGCATCAATCTAGGCAAGAAGACTTTTCGCATCCATCTCTTTAGGAACAGAAAGTCCAATAAGTTCAAGCAGGGTGGGAGCAAGATTACACAAAGCCCCACCCTCGCAGGAAAAACGACTCTCACGCCCCGAATAATCAATGAGCGATAGAGGCACCAAAGCCGTAGTGTGTGCCGTATGGGGACTTCCGTCCTCGGCAATCATCTTATCAGCATTGCCATGATCGGCGGTAAGAAGAGCACAGCCTCCCTTGCGCCTAAGAGCGGCAAGCACCTGAGCAATCCCCTTATCAACCGCCTCAACAGCAGCAACCGCTGCCGAAATCACCCCGGTATGACCCACCATATCGCAGTTAGCAAAGTTCACGATGTAGACATCGGCCTCATCGGCATCTATTGCCGCTGCCAAGGTGCGCGCCACCTCAGGTTCGCTCATTTCGGGCTGCAGGTCATAGGTAGCAACCTTCGGACTGGGTATTAACACCCGCCGCTCACCTTCTTTTGGCTCCTCTACCCCACCATTTAAGAAGAAGGTGACATGGGCATACTTTTCTGTTTCAGCTATGTGATATTGACGCAGGCCAGCACTAGACAAAACATCGGCCAAGACATTTTCGGGAAATTCCTTTGCAAAGGCCACGGGTGCCGCAATCTCAGGGTCGTATTCAGTAAGGCAGACAAAGTGCACCCTTGGCACCTGCCCCCTATCGAAGCCCTCAAAGCACCCGTCAACAAAGGCATGGCTCAGTTCGCGCGCTCTGTCGGGCCTAAAGTTGAAGAAGACCACTGCATCGCCATCGCAAACCCCCCGCGTATTAAGCGCCCTGGGAACCAAAAACTCATCGCTTATGCCTTCTGCATAGGAATCGCGCACGCATTGGACTGCTTCGGGTGAATCCTCGCTACCCAAGGCCGCATGAGCGACCACCTCCCAGGCTTTTTGTACCCTATCCCAGCGCTTGTCGCGGTCCATCGCATAATAGCGACCCGAAAGACTCGCAATGCAAAAACGATCTTCACCGCAGCAAGTATTCAGCTTTGCAATTTTTTCCTGCAGCTGGGCCACATAGTCTGCCCCACTTGAAGGCGGCACATCACGCCCGTCCAAGAAGCAGTGTATATAGACCTTCCCCAGCTCAAGTTCTTGGGCAAGATCCATAAGAGCATACAGGTGCTCGTTTGAGGAGTGCACCCCACCATCGGAAAGCAGGCCCATAAAGTGCAAAACGCCGCCTGTTTCCTTCACATTCTGAAAGGCACTCAGCAAAACTGTATTCTCGCGCAACTTGCCTTCACGACAAGCCCGGTTAATGCGGGAAAGCTCTTGATGAACCACCCGCCCGGCACCGATATTAAGATGGCCAACTTCTGAATTACCCATCTGCGCTGCAGGCAGACCAACAGCCTCACCACTGGCCTCAAGGGAAATGGTGGGGAAGGTAGAAAAGACCTTATCGAGAGTGGGGGTCTTTGCTAAAGAGATGGCATTTCCTGGACCTGCTTCGGCCAGGCCAAAGCCATCCATAATAATAAGGGCAGCAGGTAAACGAAGATTTGGCTCATCACTCTTTGGATCGAAGTTTTGAGATGCTCGCTCTTGCGACATTACACACAGGCCTCTATCAGTTGAATAAAGGAATCGGCCTTAAGACTTGCGCCGCCCACCAAACCACCATCGATATCGGGCTGGGCCAACAGCATCTCTACATTGCCAGGGTTCATCGAACCACCGTATAAGATGCGTATACCCAAAGCCTTATCCTCATCAAATAACTCAGCCAAGGTTGAGCGAATAGCCGCACACATCTCCTGCGCCTGTTCAGGGGTTGCCACCTGCCCAGTACCTATGGCCCAAATGGGTTCATAAGCAAGCACCACCTGTTCTGAGCTTTGCAAGTCAATACCTGCAAAAGCGGCTCTTACCTGAGCGCATACATATTCTTCGGCACTGCCCTCATCACGCACAGCTAAAGACTCGCCCACGCAAACCACCGGTACAATCTCGGCCTGAATGAGCGCCTCGACCTTGCGATTAACCTCCTCGTTAGTCTCACCAAAAAGGGTGCGCCTTTCCGAGTGGCCCACAATACAGTACTCACAGCCGATTTCTTTGAGCATAGAAACTGAGACTTCTCCGGTATAGGCGCCCGAAGCTTCCCAATGGACGTTTTGTGCGCCCACCGACACCTTAACGCGATCAAACTCCAAAACCGATTTTGCCGGCTTCAAATCAACATAGGGAGGGCAGATCAAAACATCGACACTCTCAGGCCACTCCTTATTGAAGTTGTTGGATATCTCTTGGGTTAACACCACCGCTTCACTAATAGTGTTGTTCATCTTCCAATTACCCGCCATTAAGGGTTTGCGCTCCATGCTTCCTCCTACTCTCGTTCTTGGTCCCTCTTCTTCAAAAGCCTATATACCACAAGAAAGCAGGGTATCAACGCAGGGCTTCAACACCCGGCAATTTTTCACCCTGTACTAACTCCATAGAGGCACCACCACCAGTGGAAATAAAACTCATCTTATCGGCAAGCTTAAACTTATTAACAGCTGCCACAGAATCACCGCCACCAATGATGGTGTCGGCAGCAGCATTGTCGGCAAGCGCCTGGGCTACTGCCCGAGTACCAGCTGCAAAGGCGTCCATCTCAAAGACTCCCATAGGGCCATTCCAAAAGACGGTCTGAGCCTTCTTTATGGAATCGACATAAAGGGCTGCTGTTTCCTCGCCAATATCAAGACCCATCATGTCATCGGGAATGGCTTCAATAGGCACGGTTTTATGGGGCGCGTCTTCGGCAAAGTGGTCGGCAACTACCACATCAAGAGGAAGCAAGAGACTAACACCTTGCTTCTTGGCCTTTTCCAACATCTTAGCCGCAGGCTCTACCCAGTCATCTTCCTTAAGCGAGGTTCCAATGGAAAAGCCCTTTGCCAACAGGAAGGTAAAACACATCCCTCCCCCAATAATAAGGGTGTCGCATTTATCAATAAGCGCATCGATAACCTTGATTTTGTCAGAGACCTTCGAACCGCCCAAAATGGCCACAAAGGGACGTTTTGGCTGCTCAAGCATGGAACTTAGGGTAGAAACTTCCTTAGCCATAAGATAGCCAGCATAACTCTCAAGCAGATGCGCCACCCCTTCGGTGGAAGCATGAGCCCTGTGAGCCGTGCCAAAGGCATCGTTTACATAGACATCGGCCAGCTTGGCAAGCTCGGCGGCAAACTCAGGGTCGTTTTTTTTCTCGCGCTTGTCAAAACGCAGGTTCTCCAAAAGAAGCACCTCGCCTTCGCGCAAAGCACAAGCCTTTGCCTGGGCATCTGGCCCCACCGTATCGCTCGCAAAGACCACGGGTTTTCCCAAAAGCTCGGATAGGCGCGAAGCGGCCGGCCGCAGGCTATAGGCTTCTTCGTAAGCGATTCCGGCAGGACGACCCAAATGACTCATCAGAACAAGACTGGCGTTTTGATCCAGCAGCTTTTCTATGGTGGGAAGGGCTGCACGAATACGGGTATCATCACTTACAAGCCCGTCTTTAATTGGCACATTGAAATCAACCCGTACCAGCACCTTTTTACCAGTAGCATCAAGCGAGTCGATGGT
>CAYSMG010000016.1:0-1859 GCA_964432045.1 uncultured Eggerthellaceae bacterium | reverse complement strand
TGAAATCAACCCGTACCAGCACCTTTTTACCAGTAGCATCAAGCGAGTCGATGGTCTTTATTGCAGACATTTAGCCTCCATTACACATAGGGCGGCAAAATGCCGCCCTTATAAAATCATAGGTATCGCGCTTTAAATCCGCCTTGGTAAGAAGAACTGCTCTTTAAAGCAGGATCTTAACCAGGTCCTTTACACGGTTCGAATAGCCCCACTCGTTGTCGTACCAGCTGACCACCTTCACCATGCTGCTCTTGTCGCCCATAACCATGGTAAGAAGGCTATCGAAAATAGAGGAGTGATTATTGCCCACAATATCGATGGAAACAATGGGATCGGTCTGGTATTCCAAGATACCTGCCAGCGGACCTTCAGCTGCTGCCTTCATGGCCTGATTGATTTCCTCTGCCGTAACCTCGCGCTCAAGCTCAACCGTGAGGTCAACCATAGAACCATCCGGCGTGGGAACGCGAGTTGCGAAGCCATCAAGCTTACCCTTCAATTCAGGCAAGACCAAGGACACCGCACGCGCTGCACCGGTGGTGGTGGGAATCATTGACATTGCCGCGGCACGAGCGCGACGCAGATCCTTATGCGGAAGGTCAAGAATCTTTTGGTCGTTGGTGTAGGCATGAATAGTATTCATATAGCCGCGCTTGATACCAAAGTTTTCCATAAGCACCTTGGCAACTGGTGCCAGACAGTTGGTAGTACAAGAGGCGTTCGAAATGATGTGATGCTCTTCTTTTTTGTATTCGTCGTCGTTTACACCCATGACAACAGTGATATCTTCACCCTTAGCTGGGCAGGTGATAACCACCTTTTTCGCACCGGCATTAATGTGCTTTTGTGCCGTCTCGCCGGTATTAAAGATGCCGGTGGATTCCACTACTACATCCACGCCCAAATCGCCCCAAGGAAGATTTTCCGGATCGCGTTCGCACAGCACCTTAACCGCATGACCATCGGCCACAAAGCCCTCGTCGGTAACTTCTACCGTGTCATAGGCCCGTCCGTGTACCGAATCGTACTTTAGAAGGTGTGCCATGGTGGGAATGTCGCCTAAATCATTTACCGCCACTACCTCAATATCAGGATCAGTGGCCATTGCACGAAATACCAAGCGACCAATGCGGCCAAACCCGTTAATACCGACCTTTGTTGCCATGTGGACTCCTTCCATTTCATTGAAATACCCACCCTTTGGTGATACTGCCAATGGCCACCTCATAATACCGCGAAATACTAGGGCTGGCTTTGAAATCCCCTCCAAGGGAGCATCCGCAGGCGCTACAGGTAGCAGGGCATAAAAGGCTCTCTTGGAATCAGGGGCAATCTGAAGATCTATTGGTCAATATCGCGGGCAAGCTGTTCAATGCGACGCACGCGGTGATATACCGCCGACTTTGAAAGTGGTGGATTTGCCATCTGCCCCAACTCTTTTAATGAGGCGCTGGGATGCGCCACTCGAAGCTTTATAAACTCCTGCAAGGCCGGAGGCAGACTCTCCATACCACGCGCCTCTAAAACCCTGCGAATAGCCACCATCTGATCAAAGGCTGCACCACTTGCCTTTGCCTGGTTTGCGACCTCAGCATTAATACTACGATTCACATCATTGCGCACGCTTTTGATAACCCGCTCATTTTCCATGGCAAGAGCTGCCTTGTGGGCTCCGGTATAAGCAAGAAATTCCATAATGGCAGCCCCACTTTTTAGGTAAACCATGTAGCTGCTGCGGCGCTGCATAATGCGTGCGGTGATATTCTTGCGCGCCATAAGCTCTACGATCCCCTGCGCCATATCTTCAGTTTCCACCGTTATTTCAAAATGAAAATCGCCCTTAGGGTTTGACACAAAAC
>CAYSMG010000015.1:10973-15365 GCA_964432045.1 uncultured Eggerthellaceae bacterium | reverse complement strand
TGCAGACCGGGAGCGGTTATAGCTACAACATCGATACGGATATATACGGCGCTTCAACCATCAAGGGCCCGGTGCTTATCTACGGTTGTCAAACATCGCTTGAGCAGGGCATTCTTTCCATCAGTACGGTTAACGATAAGGCCTCAAGTGCGATTATCAACTCCGACAACACAGCCTATATTCGATTGCGGAGTGTATTTGAGCAGTATGGGGAAGAGAGCTTTGCAGATTGGCTTGAATCGATAGGTATTGATTCAAGTCTTGCATCGGATACCAATTATCCGACCTACTCTGTGCGTGAGTCCGCAAAGCTCTGGATGAACACCTATTTGTACTTCACCTCGTCCGACTCCAATTCTGAAATCGTGTCTTGGGCGCAAAGCCTACTCTCTCAAACCTATGTCTCCATGCTGCGCAGCGGAGTAGATTCTATCTTCCCCCTGATCAACACGAGCGGAGATACTATCTATTTCGAATCTGATTCAAGTGACGAGACGGATGCTGAGATTGTGGTTTACGACAAGGCAGGTTGGATTGATACGAGCAGATTGAAAGCTCTGTGCGATGCGGGAATCGTGATTGAAGGTGATAATGCCTATCTCGTCTCGGTGATGGCCTCGGCTCCCGACAGCGACAACAATCGCGTGTATGTAAGGGACTTAGTTGCTGCGATTTGGTCGACACGTTCTACCCTTACCCCGGAGGATGCCTATTCCCTGCTTTCTTCGAGTGAAAGCGAATAAAACAGCCGAGCGCCACCTTTGTATAAGCTCATAGAACAGGTTAGAGCAGGCCTAGGCAGAGCTTAGCGCATACCATGTTAGTCCATTGTATGGGTAGCAAACATGGAATCATCCTGCCACCATTCCACCTGGCCAGAAGCCTTCGTTTTTACAAGATCGATGAGACGCTGGTTAGATGAGCCGCGAAAGCGCAAAGTGATGTCATGCTGGGAGGCCACATAGGGACCGTCTACCAAAATATCGATACAGGACAGAAGTCGCGGGGTGACATCAATGTGGCGCCGCCCCCCTTCTAAAAGGTCCTCAAGTACATAGCCGGTAAAACACCAGATGCTCTTTTGGGGATAGCGCGCCTTTGCTGCCTCAAGGAAATCAACCAAACCCCGCTGATTCTCTGGCTCCATGGGCTCACCACCAAGGATACTGAGGCCATCGACATAGGCCGGTTCAAGGCTATCGATAATAGCAGCTGCCACTTCTTGGGTAAAAGGCTCACCAGCGCTAAAATCCTGGGCTTCGCTATTGAAGCAGCCCGGACAATGCAGACGACAACCCGAAACAAAAAGAGAGGTACGCACGCCTTCTCCGTTGGCAATATCACAGTACTTAATCTCGGAGAAGTTCACCGTGCACACCCCTCTTGTACTCTTCAGGCTTTTCAGGTTTGAAAGCCTCGCTATGTTCTACAAATGAAATGCGTCTACAGGCGCAGCGTGTTCTATAAATGCAACACGCGGTCACGAATTTCTTCGGTACGACCCTGATTCCAAAATTGGGTGCCAATATAACCGCAGGTCCGACGCGCAACATTAAGCTTTTCCTGATTGCGGTTGCCACAGTGTGGGCATTCCCACACCAGCTTACCATCGTCTTCCACAATCTGAATTTCACCGTCGTAGCCACACTCTTGGCAGTAGTCGCTTTTGGTATTGAGCTCGGCATACATGATGTTTTCGTAGATGTACTGCAAGACGCGAATAACGGCCTGTAGATTATCTTGCATATCGGGCACTTCCACATAGCTAATAGCGCCACCAGGTGAAAGTCGCTGAAATTCGCTTTCAAACCTTAGCTTGGTGAAGGCATCAATCTCTTCACATACATGCACGTGGTAGCTGTTGGTGATGTAGCCCTTATCGGTAATACCCTCAATCACTCCAAAGCGACGCTGGAGACACTTCGCAAACTTATAGGTGGTTGATTCAAGCGGAGTGCCGTACAAAGAAAAGTCGATGTCACTCTCTGCCTTCCACTGAGCACACCTATCATTCATGTGCTGCATGACCTGCATGGCAAAAGGTGTGGCCTCGGTATCGGTGTGGCTTTTACCCGTCATATACTTCACGCATTCATACAGACCCGCATAGCCCAAGCTAATGGTTGAGTAGCCACCATAGAGCAGCTTGTCAATGGTCTCGCCCTTCTTCAAGCGAGCCAGTGCCCCGTACTGCCACAAAATGGGTGCGGCATCGGAAAGCGTGCCCTTCAGACGCTCATGGCGACACAGAAGTGCCCGATGACACAAATCAAGACGCTCATCGAAAATCTCCCAGAACTTATTCATGTCACCATGAGAAGAACAGGCCACATCTACCAGATTGATAGTTACTACACCCTGATTAAAACGACCATAGTACTTGGGCTTGCCCGGCTCATAGTTGCCGGCATTGGCAACATTATCAAAGCCATTACCCGAACGGTCAGGAGTTAGGAAACTGCGACAGCCCATACAGGTGTAACAATCACCCTCACCAGGCTCTTCTCCTGCCGAAAGCTTCAGCTCGCGCATCTTTTTCTCCGAGATATAGTCGGGCACCATGCGCTTTGCCGTGCACTTTGCGGCCATCTTGGTGAGATAGAAATAGGGCGAGTCCTCGTGAACATTACTTTCCTCTAGGACATAAATAAGTTTCGGGAAGGCAGGAGTGATCCATACCCCTTCCTCGTTTTTCACACCCTCATAGCGCTGACGCAGCACCTCTTCGATAATCATGGCCAAATCATGACGTTCAGTATCGCTGCGCGCTTCACCCAGATACATAAAGACCGTTACAAAGGGGGCCTGGCCATTGGTGGTCATAAGGGTTACCACCTGATACTGAATGGTTTGTACGCCTCGGCGAATTTCATCGCGCAGACGCATTTCCACCACTTCGTTAATCTTGTCGACATCAGCTTCAAGACCCAAGGCATTGATCTCAGAGAACACCTGGCGACGAATCTTCTGACGGCTGACCTCAACAAAGGGAGCTAGATGCGTAAGAGAGATAGACTGGCCACCATACTGGCAAGAAGCTACCTGGGCAATGATCTGCGTAGCAATGTTACAAGCTGTCGAGAAACTATGCGGACGCTCGATAAGCGTGCCTGAAATAACCGTGCCATTTTGCAACATGTCCTCAAGATTTACCAGGTCACAGTTGTGCATGTGCTGGGCGAAGTAGTCGGAATCATGGAAGTGAATGATGCCCTCTTCGTGAGCCTTTACAACATCTTGAGGCAGAAGCATTCGCATGGTGAGGTCTTTGGAAACCTCGCCGGCCATATAATCGCGCTGAACCGAATTTACCGTTGGGTTCTTGTTCGAGTTTTCCTGCTTAACCTCTTCATTATTGCATTCGATAAGCGACAAGATGCGATCGTCTGTCGTATTGGCGGTACGTTTCAGGCTTTGCACGTAGCGGTAAATGATATAGCGGCGAGCAACCTCGTATTTACCCGCAGCCATAATTTGGTTTTCCACCATATCTTGAATCTCTTCAACCGACACGGTGTGTCCAGCACGTTCACAAAGCCACTCGACACTGTGGGCAGCCAAGGCGATTTGGTCATTTGTAAGGCTCTCGCTTTTCTCAACCTCAGCATTGGCTCCTTCTATTGCGCGCACAATCTTGGTGATGTCGAAAGGCACTTCGGTACCGCTGCGTTTGATGATCTTCATTGCTTGCCGCCTTTCTTTGCCTTTTTTTACTTGCTGCCTTTGTTCTGCTTAACGCTAGGTGGGTAACAAGCCCTAAAAGCTCGCCTGCTGCACAAATGGTTGAAAGTCCTCATTTTTTGAAGAATTGTAAGCAGGCTACCAACATTTAAAAGAACCCGCCCGGCAAGCGGTCGGGTTCTTTTCCACTTGGACATCATACGACATTTTAACCACAATATCTTGTGGTTTCTGTTTAATTATGGCCCAAGATAATGTTTTTGCAGGTCGGCACGTATTAAAAATTTTTTATGAAAGATGGATCAGAATTCGCAGGAATTTCGCACGAAATACACGCCTTCACAAAACCCCAGCTAAGAGGAATTTAGGCGCAGTGTGTAGGTGCAGAATGCAGAACACAAGGCGCAAGGTGCAAGGTGTAGGACGCAAGATACAGGGTGCGGGACGTGGGCCAGAAAGGCACATCCCGCACGAAGGGAACTAGGTCTGATAGGCCCTTGAATTACGCAAGGACAAAGCCACGGTGCTGGTATTGTGCATAAGTGATGAGGTTTGCGGCTGCACTACCCCAGCAACACCAGCAGCTAAAAGTGCTGAGTTTATAGCCATCACCTGAGCAAATGAATCATTCAGACGCTGCATAAGGCCCTGGGAGAGCTTACGCAGTCGCACCAAGGAAGCCAAGTCCCCGCCTGAAAGCGTGATATCGGC
>CAYSMG010000015.1:5225-10873 GCA_964432045.1 uncultured Eggerthellaceae bacterium | reverse complement strand
TCTACCACAAAGTGCTCTGAACCAATAACCACCCGCTTATCATCAAGAGAGGAAGCAATGCCATGGGCCACAATGTATTCCACCGCCGCATGGCGCTCGCGATGCTCAAGGCCTGCTTCTGCCGCTGCGCGCACTACTGCACGCGCCACCGGGTGCGGAAAATGCTCTTCCAAACAGGCAGAAAAGCGCAAAACCTCGGCCTTATCCCATCCGTCCAGCGCCAAGACGCAGTCCACCTGCGGTGTTGCCTCGGTCAAGGTGCCGGTTTTATCAAAGACAATGGTGTCGGCTTCTGCTATGGCCTCAAAGTGAGCCGAACCCTTCACGGTAAAGCCCAGCTTGGCGCTTTGACTTAAGGCAGAAAGCTCAGCAATAGAACCGGTGAGCTTAAGAGCACAAGAATAGTCAACCATCAAGGCCGCAGAGGTGCGCACCAAGCTGCGAGTACTCAGTGCCACTATGCCAGCCAAAAGGAAGTTCCAAGGTACAATGCGGTCGGCCAAGTTCTCCATGCGCGACTGGGTCTTTGACTTCAGCGACTCGCTTTGTTCAACCATCGCCACAATAGAGCGCAACTTGGTCTTAGTGGTATCAGCACGTACACGCATGATGATTTCACCGTCTTCAACCGAAGTACCTGCAAAAACATCATCACCAATGCTGCGTTCTACCGCAAGGGGTTCACCCGTTAAAGCAGACTGGTTTATCATGGCCAGCCCACTTTCCACTACACCATCAACCGGTACTGGCATGCCTGTGCGCACCGCAATACGATCCCCCGGTTTAAGAGAGTTCGCATTAACCTGTACCTCAATATCGCCCTCAAGACGCTGAGCTGTTTCGGGGATATCCAGAAGCGCACTGATAAGCGCCCCTTCAGAGCGAGAGCGGGTATATTCCTCAAGCCTTCCCCCGACATCCAGCAAAAACATAGTCTCGCTGGCAGTTTTAGGATCGCACTTTAAAAAGGACATCGCTATGGCCGCACCATCTAAGACCGGAACATCCAAGCGGCCATGCGCCAGCGACTTCAGCGCAGGAATCAAAAAGTGCCGATAGCGCCAAAACGCCACCACTGCTGCCACAGGCGCAGGCAAAAACCAACGGCGCGCAAAAAAGGATCCCACCAAAAAGGCGAGATCCATCAAAAGGTTCTGAGTTCGCGAAACAAGAGCGAGATCCCCCGATAAGCGCGCCTCATCAATACGTTTGGCATCAATGCTTGCAAGATAGGCCAAAACGCGCTCGCGGTTCTTCTGGCCCCTATGATAATTAAGCGCCAAAGAACCAATGCGAGGATAGATCTTTACCTGTGTCACCGGGACACAGTCAAGCAGAACGCGCTCGAAGGCGTCCTGATCGGCTGGCGGTACCGGTCCGTCAAGCTTAATACGCATGCGCCCTGGCAGTTCTTTTACCAGGATAAATTCCATGCTATTAAACTGTCTCTTTCTTTTCGTCTTCGGCCTTAGCCTCATCCTCTTTGCTCATGCTGAGATAACTTGCTTCAGCCACGATATCATCTACCTCGGCCTTGGCTTGCTCGACAATGTTTTCGTAGGCTGATTTCGCCTGCAGGCCACAGGCAACGCCTTGCACATACACCTTTTTGGCGGTATTGCTGGTTAATGCCTTAACACCTACTGTCCCGATAAGAAAACCAGCGCCTAAGAGAAGCGCATTTTTTGTCTTTCCTTCCATAATTTCACTCCTAACTGATGCGTTTAAAGGCATGGTTTGAAAGACCCTGAAAATAAGTTGCAAGATCTCAACTTCTTAAACGATAATGAGCAGAGTCTTTGCACTACCACGACAACAGTCACATATTAGCACTTTGCAAGTATGGTAGGTAATACAGTAATAAAAACTGACATAAGGAAAGAACAGGTATGAAACAACATCGATTTTGGGCAATAGCCTGCGCGGTCTGCATGCTTATGACCTGGTATACCGGCAAAAAGCACAGGTAGATGAAGTGAGTAAAGAGAGTAAGAAGAACTCTTGCGGAAGGGGTAGTTGGTGAATTTCAATTCAGTTCGCTTCGAGCGATCCTATGGGACAGCTTCCCAGCTGCCCGCCTCCGTCCTTCCTGAAATCTCCTTTGCAGGTCGTTCAAATGTAGGAAAATCCTCGCTCATCAACAAGATTTTTAATCGCAAAGGACTTGCTAAGGTCTCACAAACCCCCGGTAAGACCGCCACCATCAACTTCTTCAGCACTGATACGGCTCATTTTGTAGACCTCCCCGGCTATGGCTATGCCAAGGTATCCAAGTCAGAGCTCTATCGTTGGAGCGAACTGATAGAAGCCTACTTCAACCAGAAGCGCCAGTTTGCCCTGGTGTGTTCGCTTATTGACATTCGACATGCTGCCAGCGCTCTTGACGAAAACATGATCGCCTTTCTTAAAGAGAGAAGACTCCCCTTTGCAGTTATATTCACCAAGGCCGACAAACTCAGCAAACAAGCCCAGCAAAAGCAAACACGCGCCCTTATCAAGCAGCTAGAACTTTCGCAAGAGACGCCCTTTATTCTTACCTCATCGGCAAAGGGCCAGGGTATTGAAGAGCTTCGAGACCTGATAAAACAGGCAAGCAGAAACTTTCAATGAGTCGCCAAAAACAAAACTAAGGCGTAACACCACCGAAACCCGCAACTTTCCTATTGGGGTCTTCGTTATACTTCGATCGAAGACAATCAAGTAAGCAGAAGCAGAGTGTAAGCATGAGGTAAAGCGTATATGGAGTCTGTCTTATCTACAAGCGAAGAGACCCCCTCTTCTCCAAGCGACAAGCATGGGTGGCGAAATATTCCCCTTATAGCCAAGGTTTACGGCATCGTATGCATTCTGGCCAGTGTGGTAGTGGTGCCATTTTTAGTCTTTATCATTGTGAACTTTACCCTCCTTGTTATACAGGGTGAGCTTGACCAGGATTACTCCGTAATCACTATCATTCTTTTTGCAGCCGAAGCAGTGCTGCTGTTAGGCCTGGCCATCATGCTTTTAGTACTTGGGATTCGCCTCCTTCGCAACCGGAGACGAGGCGCAGCTCAAACGGCCGAGGCCTGTGCCTTTACCACGGTGGGTATCCTCGTCTGCGACATTATGCTTTTGGGCTTCAGCTCTATAGAGATACTGTTTCTTGCCGAATTTATTGTGTCGGTCATTTTGGCATCTTGGCTTGACCCCTCGCTTGCACAAGAACGCAAACTACAACGTCGCCTGCGCGATATGGAAACACGCGAGGCAGCTGAGGAGGGCACCCTCGGTCTTGATGAAACTGGGCATGGCTATATCACCCTGAACTTTTTTAACCTTTTTTGGATCTTTACCGTCGCAAGTGTCATTGGCCTTGTCCTTGAAACGATCTTTCACGTGCTGATAGTTGACCCGGGACGCTTCCAGGACCGTGCGGGTCTTTTGTTTGGCCCCTTTTCACCCATTTATGGGGTGGGGGCTGTTTTGATGACCATGGCCTTAAACCGCTTTCACAAAGCGCCACTTTTGGTGATTTTTTTGGTCAGCGCGCTTATTGGCGGTGCCTTTGAATATTTGGCCAGCTGGTTTTTTCAGTCCGCCTTTGGCATTGTGGCCTGGGATTATACCGGCACCTTCTTATCGATTGACGGACGAACCAATGGCAAATTTATGACCATGTGGGGTCTTTTGGGCGTGGCATGGATAAAGCTTATCTTGCCCTGGATGCTAAAACTGGTAAATCTTATCCCTTGGAACTGGCGCTATACCCTTACCACCATCTGTGCCACCCTGATGGTAATCGACTGCAGCATGACACTGCTTTCCTTTGAGTGTTGGTACGAGCGTCTTTCTGGTAGCGAGCCAGAAACTGCCGTAGAAGTATTTATGGCGCAGTACTTCGATAATGACTATATGCAAGAACGCTTTCAGTCTATGAGCCTTGACCCCAGCGAGGCCACCCGCTCACAGTCTAGCTCCGCATAAATACCTGCATTTTACCTGCATCTTAGACTTCGAAACTTGAAGCTACTCCTAGCACCACGCTCTTAGAAAAGCGCGGTGTTCTCTGCAGAAAAACCCTCGTCGCGCAAAAGATTATCCCCATCGGCGGCACTTGTAGCTAACTTATCGCAGCGCTCATTTTCAGCATGTCCAGCATGCCCACGCACCCAAATAAATTCGTAGCTATGTGGCTCTATGGCCGCCAAAAGACGCTTCCACAGATCAGGGTTTTTCACCGGCTCTTTTTTGGCGTTTTTCCACCCACGACGCTGCCAAGCCTCAATCCAGTGCTGGTTAAAGGCAGAAACCACATACTGAGAATCGGAGTATACGACCACTTCACAGGGGCAGGTTAAAGCCTCAAAGGCGGCAATGACCCCCATAAGCTCCATACGATTGTTGGTAGTGCACTCATAGCCCTGGGAAAGTTCCTTTTCATGCACCAGACCCTTGCTATCAGTAAAGCGCAGAATAGAACCATAGCCACCCGGACCGGGGTTACCCCGCGAAGAGCCATCACTAAATATCTCGACGTAGGGCATCTACTTATACTGGGACTCGTGCTTACGGAAAAAGTCAAAACGGGGAGGTAGGCTACGCACCGGATGCAAGCCAGCATTTATCTCGCCCCCCGAGCAAAGCTCATCCATGTCCTCGAAATCGTAGTTCCAGCTAAAAAAGTCCTCCGGAGCAAAATCAAGGTAGTCACAGATAAGCTCGCAGCCGCGCGGCACCACCGGATGCATCAGCAAGGTGGCCACCCGCAAAAGATAGAAGGAGTCGCAAAGAATTTGACGGCGCAAAGACTCGTCCTCATCCTGCGTTGCCTTGCGTATACCATCGGCCCAGTACTTGTTGGCCCAGCGAATAAACTCGTCCATCTGCGACATAATGGAATGCAGCTCTACCCGCTCCATCGTCAGGTCATAGTTGCGCATAACCTGGTGCACCTTATCAACCACCTGAGGAGTAGGCGCCCCTAAGGGCATACAGACATCAAAGTTTTTCTGCGCTTCATAAAAGCAACTGCGCGCAAGGCGGTTAAACACATTGGTAAGAAGTGCCCCTTCTTTCAGTACGGGGTCAGCCACCCGAGGGTCTACCTTTTCCTCCTCGCTTGCCAAGAAGGGCTTTGGCTTGAAGCCTACCGATTTTTGATCGAGCCCTAGGGCTAAAAAGTGAGCGCGCAGCTGCTCGACCGTATAGTGCTCTAAGAGCTCATCGGCCGAAGGAGGTTTAAGCTCACCTGAGGAAGAGGCCTTTTTGTTCCCAAATAAGATGTGATGATTAGCGATAAGCCGGCTCTGACGCAAGGGCTCATCTGTCACCTGGCCACTCAGTAAATCACAACCACGCAAGGCTTCCCACATGGCCGTTTGAGCAACCCCATAAAAGTAAAGGTTGTCCTGTCCAATAAACTGATAGACCTGAGAATTTGGTGAACACCACCAGTCACGCCAACTGCCACGGGTCATGCCAAGTGCATCATTGGCCGCCATGGTGAAAGAAATTGGTGCCCACAGACTTTCCGGCCAGCACCATACGGTTAAGCCCTTAACCCCTTCCAGTTCAGGCGCGGGTACCCCCCACTCTATATTTCCCGTAATGCGAAAGGGGACAAGGGTTTTTCCTGTACGAAAACGCAGGCCCGCTTCTTCAAGTATGCT
>CAYSMG010000015.1:1892-5125 GCA_964432045.1 uncultured Eggerthellaceae bacterium | reverse complement strand
CAGTTTGCGATAACCCTCATCAATGGGCGAACCATAGCAGTCGGTTCCCGAAACGAAGCGCACATTATCAGCGCCAATGCGGTCGCGCAGAAAGCGTGCAAAGCAGTCTGCCGGTACAAAAACGCCGGCAATATGCCCAAAATGCAGGGCTTTGTTACCGTAGGGCATACCCGCTGTTATCACCGCACGATGCGGCCAGTTTGCCTCGCGGGTGCCCTCGCGCTTAATAAAGGATTCGTCAGGCTGAGCGGTTTTCATAGACTTTACAGCTCCACAAAGGTATCGGCCTTAGCATGTTGGGCCTTCTTGGCCGTCCGCAGTAAAAATTCGGTATTGGTGTCGGTTTGTTTCAATGACTTGATAAGCATATCCATGGCGCGTTCAGTGTTGTTCATATTCGCCAGAAGACGACGCACTGCCCAGATAAGTGGCGCCTGTTGAGCATCAAGCAGCAAATCTTCCTTGCGAGTACCCGAAGCCACTGGATCGATTGCCGGGAAAATGCGTCGGTCGGACAGGTTACGATCAAGCCTTAGCTCCATATTGCCTGTACCCTTGAACTCCTCAAAGATAACTTCATCCATCTTAGAGCCCGTATCAATAAGAGCCGAGGCAAGAATGGTTAGGCTTCCGCCGTTTTCTATGTTACGGGCAGCACCCAAGAAGCGCTTAGGCGGATAGAGCGCGGTGGAATCCACACCGCCAGATAGAATGCGCCCGCTGGCAGGTTGAGCTAGGTTGTAAGCACGTGCCAAACGCGTGATACTGTCAAGCAAAATAACCACATCGCGCCCGCATTCCACCAGGCGTTTTGCTCGCTCTATCACCAGTTCAGCCACCGCAATGTGGTTTTCGGTAGGCATATCAAAGGTCGAAGAAATAACCTCGCCCTTGATGGAGCGCTGCATATCAGTTACCTCTTCAGGGCGCTCGTCCACCAAAAGACACATCAGATGAACTTCGGGGTTATTCGCCGTAATAGCAGCCGCAATATCCTTCAAAATGGTGGTCTTGCCCGCCTTCGGAGGACTTACGATAAGTCCGCGCTGGCCCTTACCAATAGGTGAAACCAAGTCGATCACGCGCGCCGTAATGGTGTTTTTGCCATGCTCCATCACCAAGCATTCATCAGGATAGATGGGCGTGAGATCGGCAAATTTAACCCGCGAGCTTAGATCCTCAGGTGCAATGCCATTCACACTTGTTATTTTTTGAAGGGCAGCATACTTTTCATTGTCGCGAGCCGGACGAGTCTGACCACAGATCAGATCACCCTTGCGCAGACCGTTGCGACGGATAAAGGAGAGGGCAACGTAGCAGTCCTGATCGCTGGGTAGATAACCCTGCGTACGCACAAAGCCATAGCCATCGGACAAAACATCCAGAACGCCTTCGACCTGCTCAAAGCCTTCGGCCTTAACACTGGCATCATAAACCGCCTGCACCAGATCGGCTTTAAGCATGCCTTTAACGTCAAGCTCCAGCTCTTCTGCCTTGGCACGAAGCTCTGTCACCTTAAGCTGGCTCAGCTCTTCAAGACTCACACTTGGCTGAACCTCGCGATTAGAGCCGCTGCGACGCTGACGCTGAAGACGATGCGAGCCTTGCGATTCACTCTGGCGCGTATGAGTACGGCTTTGTTTTGAGCCCTCAAAGCGCTGCTGACCCTGACGTGTTGCGCCCTGCCCCTGCTGACGCACGACAGTCTTGCGAACACTTACACGCGCCTGTGATGAGCTGCGTCCTGGCCGCAGGTCTGCCGAAGTTGCATCGGCTGAAGCTGTCTGACTTGCCTCTTCGGCACCTTCAGGTTGCTCTTCTTTAAGTGATGAGGTATCGGGACCCTCTTCTTTGGCCGAAACCTCGCTGCGCTCTTCCTTTGTTGAAATAAGACGGGCGCTGCGACGCCGTCTGGGTTTTTCTGCCTCAGCTGCAGATGCACTTGCCTCTTCGGCCTTTAGCTCAGATTGAGCCGAAGGATCTTCTTTTGTTTCGACCTCAGCTTTGGCCTCTTCCTCTTGGGCCTTACTTCGGCCGGTGCTTTTCTTTGTGCTGCGCCTGCCTGTTTTAGCTGCTGCGGCCTCGCTGCTCTTTGCTTTTTTTCTCGCAGGTGCCTCTGGTGCTTCTTCGCCTTGAGCATCCAATGTTGCAGCAGAGTTTTCCTCTTCAGCCTCGCTTTTCTTGGTCCTTCTGGCACGCGTCTTTTTTGGAGCCGGCTCTTTTTTATCAGCCTCGACTCCCTCCTCTTTTTTCGCCCTTGCGCGTGATCGGGTAGCGCGGCGAGGTGTGGGCTTTGCTTCCTCTTCGCCGGCTTGATCGGAGTTTTCCATCTTTACTTCTTCATCACTCATGCGTTTTGAACCTTCTCCCAGTCCTTCAAAAAGGCATCAAGACCACGATCGGTCAGAGGATGTTGGACGCACTTTTTCAAGGTAGAGAAGGGCACCGTTGCAATATCTGCCCCCATCAGTGCGGCCTGAGTAACATGGTTTGCACTACGAATGGAAGCGGCAATGACTTCCACCTGCTCGCCGCCTACCGTATCGGCTGAAAAATCGTAGTTATTGAGAGCGCTTACGATATTGGCCACCTGATCAAGGCCGTCTTCGGAGATGTCATCGAAGCGTCCCACAAAGGGGCTGATATAGCGCGCACCTGCCCGTGCCGCCAACAAAGCCTGAGGCACGCTAAAGCAGAGGGTCATGTTTACTCGAATACCTTCATCGGCCAGTGTGCGCGTCGCGGCAAGACCTTCCACCATGGTGGGAATCTTCACTACCACATTAGGCGCAAGAGCGGCAAGCTCACGCCCGTCACGAACAATTTCATCGCGGGTCATTGCCACGCTTTCAGCCGAAACCGGGCAGTTTGGACCCACAATGTCGCAGATACGCTTGATGTGAGCCTGAAAATCACTCAGCCTCCCCCCAATGCGTGCGTACAAGGAAGGGTTGGTCGTCACCCCCGCCAAAGCACCCCAGCTGGCTGCCTCTTCTATTTCGGCCAGGTCAGCGGTGTCCAGAAAAAACTTCACCTAAGTCCTCCTTTTTAAACATCAGAGACACTATGAATATGCGCACAGGCGCACAAGAACCCAGAAATCGATGGATTAAATGAGATATCTTTCCTTTGAACTTGCAACGATACGAGTGAAGAAGAGGTATCGTCGATAACGAACTGAGCTAATGGTAGCGCATGAAAAAGGTTTGGACAAGCAGCCACAAGGGCTTTCC
>CAYSMG010000015.1:0-1792 GCA_964432045.1 uncultured Eggerthellaceae bacterium | reverse complement strand
CCAGCCGGCTTCACAAAGACAAGAAGGGTGTCAGCATCACAGTCGTAGCGGATCTCACAGACCTTTTGCACATTTCCGCTTGTTTCGCCCTTGTGCCATAGCTCTTGGCGACTGCGGCTCCAAAACACCGTCTCGCCCCGCTCAAGTGTCAAAGCAAGCGACTCTTCATTCATCCAGGCCATCATTAGCACCTCGAGCGTTGTGACATCTTGCACAATGCAGGGTATAAGACCCGCTTCGTTGTAGTGCAAAGTGGAAAAATCCATGTTCTTACCTGTACTTACCGGGAATTTCCTAAGAAACAAGTTCCAGACGCGTCCTTTTTAAGACGCCACTTCCAGCTTATCATGTTTCAGCCTGCCATTTTTTAGGTGGTGTTTTTCAGTGTGGTGTTTTTCAACCTGCCATTTTTAACGAAGGCGACCCTAACGAGCACGACCTGCGAGCCTATTGTTGGTATCGAGCCAGCTTTCGATAGTGCCGGTGTCATAACCCTCAGAGGGGTCAATCACCAAGGCATACATTTCCTCTTCACGCAGCAGGGCATCCAAGGCGTCGGTTAGCTGGATTTCGCCACCCACCCCTGGTTTAACATCGGACAAGAGCTCCATCACCCGTGGAGTTAAGAGATAACGTCCAAAAACGGCAAGGTTGCTGGGAGCCTCATCTACCGGGGGCTTTTCCACCAAAGAGTCGACCTTCCATACTCCCGGTGAAACTTCCTGACCAGCAATAACGCCGAAGCGGCTCACCTGATCATCGGACACGGGAACAACCGCAATTACGCTTGCCCCGCCATGAGCATCGGAAACTTCCTGCATGCGCGGCAGCATTTGATTGTCGGGTACTAAAACATCTCCCAGCAAGACATAAAAGGCTTCGCCATCAATACTCTGACGCGCACACCAGATGGCATGCCCCAAGCCGAGCGCTTCGTCTTGATACACATAACTTACCTTGTAGTTACCTACCTGCTCTACCGCATCGGCGTAGCTATCCTTACCTCGAGCACGCAGGGTATCAACAAGCTGCGGGTTGGGCTTAAAGTGCTCTTCGATAGAGGTTTTTTCATGGCTGTTTATGATGATTACCTCATCAGCAGCAGAAGCTAAACCCTCCTCTACCACATACTGAATAGCAGGGCGATCAACCACCAGTAGCATTTCCTTCGGTTGTGCCTTGGTGGCAGGCAAAAAGCGTGTGCCTAAACCTGCAGCAGGAATAAGTGCCTTCATAGCTTAAAACCTTTCTGATTGCTTGCTCGCTGCTATTCGAGGGATAAAAAGAGCGCTCATAAGCGCTGCGCCAGTATAGCACGCAGATCGGTCCTGATAAACGAACAGCCCAGCCCCATAAAAGCCCAGTATGACATGATGTCGTATCATATAGAAACCTAACTTTCCATACTCACTGCAGACTAGACGCCCCCAAAACATTGAGGCAAATCTTCCCTGTAAAGAAGATAATCAACCTGACAGACAGGGTCCTCAGCCCTTGAGAAAAGGAATGAGGACGCTTCGCCTATCCCCCCCCCCCGAAGTACGGCGGCAGTTTCGTACGGCACCTGTTGTGCGGTACCTGTTCGCAGGCGCATTCAGTAATCGCTTCCGCTACCCTTGTGCGATTTCCAGATATCGATCAAGCCTCTCGCCCACATACTCCGCAACGAGCAGTACCATGTCGTCAGCTTTACCGTCGCGGTAAAAGGCATCGAAGGCGTCGTAGTAGCGCTGACGGTCGGCGAACTTGACGTTGATTGCGGGATAACCGTTACGGATGAGCTCGAGGTTCA
>CAYSMG010000014.1:0-15706 GCA_964432045.1 uncultured Eggerthellaceae bacterium | reverse complement strand
GAAAAACGACTCGCTACCTGAGCAGCTGCTGCTTCTCTGAGAGCCTCAATCTGTTCCTTTTCTCGCTGCTTTCCTAGGTTATCCCGAATACCCTTCCTCAGGCTTTCTGCATCTTTATAGAAGGGCATAAATTTTTTCACCCATTCATCGTCAATCGTAGGAACCACCCGTTTTTGCTGTTCGAGCACCGTTACCGTAGCCGTCATAAGGCTGGTAATTTGATTTCCTGCCTCATCGATATCCGGTGCGTTAAAGCTAAAGGTCTTAGTTTCACCTACCTTCATGCCTACAATGGCCTCATCAAAGCCTTCAGGCATATAGCCCTGCCCCGTTGCATAGGTGCGCCCCGTAGTGCACAAGGGTTTTACCTTTTCGCCATTTTGGCGGTGTACCTCCATCGACAATTTACAGCAATCACCTTTTGCCACGGGACGAGGATTATCAGCCACATACTGGGCATAGTTTTCGGCCATTTGCTTGATCTGTGCATCGACCTCAGCTTCATCGACTGCGACCGTCGCAAAAGAAAGACGTACTGGCTCATAAGAGTCGAGCTCATAGTCAGGCTTGGGGGTAAGCGTCAGTTCAAAGGTAAAGGTTTGACCCCGCTTTAGGGGGCTTTGAGCGGAGACCCTTGGAGGGAAGGCAGGAGAGGTGCCAGTTTGATCAACAGCGAAGGGCATTAGCGCCTCTATTGCCTGTGAGGAAACCACCGAATCAAGATCACGAATACCCAGGCGCTCTTCAGCCACCTGTGCTACCGTTTTTCCCTTTTCGGGCCGCAGGCCCATCTGCTGAGCAAAAGCCAGATGTGCCGCATTAAAGGCCCGCGAAACCTCGGCCGTTGATGCCACTGCGCTTACTAGAATCTTTCCCCCGTCAAGCTTTTTCTGAACCACCTTCATGCAGTCGATCTCCCCTCCCCGTTATCAATTAAAGCAGCGCCGATCTAGTGATCTAGGCTGTTTGCGCTCTCCCTAAAACAGCGGGGTATATTTTGCCTGTCACCCTTCGACCCTAGATCCTCGTCTATCCCCGCATAGCAGCTGCCAAATTCTAAACACTTTGTCTAAATTGTACCCTAGTTATAAAGCGGCAAGAAAAGCATCCCAGCAAGCAGAACAATAAGAACAATTAAGCTGCAGGGCTCACGAGCTCATGCCCTGAAAACTGACCCAAATAAAGACCCATCACAAACTATTCGTTTGATTTCAGGCTTTCAACCATGTCGATGCGCATCAACTTGCCTCGCATCACCAACATAACCAAGACGGTAAAGACCAAGGTTAAGGCAAAGGCAATAAGAAAACTAGACCTGTGAATTTCGCGGCCAAACATAACCTGATCAACCTCAGCTGTTTGCACCACGAAGGCCTCAAGAAAGATGCCGAATACCAAGCCAGCTAAGGCCCCTATAATCGACAAAATAAGGGTCTCACGGAAGATGTAGGCATCCACTTCACCACGGGTAAAACCTAAAACCTTCAGGGTGGCTATCTCACGTGCCCGTTCGGTGATATTGATATTGCTAAGGTTATACAAAACCACGAAGGCCAAAATGGCAGCTGCCACGATAAGCACCACCACAATCGAGTCTACGCTTTTCAGCATGGTGCGGTAAGAATCTATTTGCTCATCGTTAAAGCTGAGCGTCTCTACACCCTCAAGAGCTAAGAACTCATCACTTAAGCGGCTGCGCTGGTCTTCGTCTTCGGTTGCTTGGACATAGACGGTATCCCAGGCCGGGTCCATTCCAAAGGCTTCGGTATACAACTTGGCCGAAAGGAAGAGGTACTGGCTGACATAGTTTTCCATAATGCCTGCAACGCGAATAGAGACTGCCTCACCCGTAGCATTACCAACATCGTCTTGCTGATAGATTTCAATCTCGTCCCCCAGGGAAAGGCCCAGTTCATTGGCAAGCTTCTCGCTTATCACCGCACCATCTGAACCCAGAGACAAACTTGCGTGGCCCACGCGCTCGCGCATGAGTACATAATTGGCAATCTCTGTATCATCTTCAGGCACTACAAGTTCAACCTGCTGTTCGTCAGAATCTCCCACCTTGGCTATAACATTGGCGGTATGCAACCATAAATGACTCTCGATGCAGGCATTGTCGGAGGTGGTTTCGGCCTCAAGCATGGCCTGGGTCTCAGATTGAGCATCTTGATCATCGGCATCAATCCGCACCACCATGTTGTACTGATATATTTGGTAAAACTGCTTGTCGATTATGTCGTTAATGGCATTTTGCAGACCAAGACCCGTCAGCAAAAGAGCGGTACAACCCGCAATGCCCACCACCGCCATAAAAAAGCGCTGCTTATAGCGAAAGATATTGCGCGTCGTTACCTTCCAAGAGAAGGAAAGCTTCCGCCAGAGGGGACGTATATACTCAAGCAGAATGCGTTTGCCCGCCTTGGGGGCACGGGGCTGCATAAGGGCTGCTGGGGTTTCGCGAAGGGTAGAGGCAGCAGCCGCCCAGGTAGCAGCTAAAGTAATACCCAGTGAAAGCCCCACAGAAAGAAGCGCAATGGGAAGATTAATGGGTGTGGGACATACCGGCACAGCATAAACAATGGAGTAAGCCCTCATGATGAAATAGGGTAAGAACTGAGTGAGAATACCAATACCCACCAGGGCCCCTATACCACTCGCAATAAAGGCATAGATAAGATACTTCGAGGTTATCTTTGCCTTGCTAAAGCCTAGGGCCTTATGCGTACCAATTAAGACCCGCTCTTCATCAACCATACGGGTCATAGTGGTAAGCGATACCAAGGCGGCTACCAAAAAGAAGATAAAGGGGAAAAGCTGCGCAATTTGGTCTATGCGGTTTGCATCCGACTCAAAGCTTTCTGCCCCAATGAGCTTGCTGCGGTCAAGCACGTATATCTGCGGGCTTTCGATTTCATCTATCTCTTGCTGAGCGCTGGCAAGTTCTTCTTCGGCCTGAGCAAAGCCTTCATAGGCCTCCTGCACACCCTCTTCGTAGCTGCTCTGACCTTCAAGATATTCAGCGAGACCCTCTTCATAGTCGCTTTTGCCCGACTCAAGCTGGGTGCGCCCTGACAAAAGTTCGGCAGCCGCCTCATCCAAGGCAGCCTGGGCTGCATCAAGTTGGGCAAGCGTTTGAGCGCGCTGCGTATCCAGTACAGCCTGAGCTTCATCGAAGTAATCGCTGCTGAGTCCTTCGGTTTGTTGGTCAATCTGGTTTATGCCGTCCTCAAGCACAGCAATGCCTTCAACAAGACTTGCCCGTTGCTGAGCAAGCTCTTCAAGCTGGCTTGCCTGGGTCTGAAGTTCGGCCTGCTGCTCAATCAAGGCTTTGTAGCGGGAGTCTTCCTGCGTTGCTCCGGCCTGTTCAAGCTGAGCCAAGGCTGCTTCTACCTGCTCAAGCCCCTCGCCCACCTGGGTTTGGGCTGCAGAAATATCGGGAACCTGGCTATCTATTTCTGCCAGTGCTGACTGAGCCTGCTCAAGCTGGGTTGCAAGACTAGCACGAGTTACCTGGGCTTCATCATAGGCACTGCGCCCCGCATCAAGGCTGGACTGGGCCGCATCAAGCTGAGCAAGCGCTGAAGCCCGCTGGTTTTCAAGCTGCGACAGACCGTCATCATATTCTTTTTGCCCCGCTGCAAGCTCCTCCTCACTTGAACTGAGGGTGGCAGCTGCCTCGCTTAATTGAGCTGCAGCATCGTCAAGCTCGGCCTTTGCCTCCTCAAGTTGGGCTAGGGCTTCATCGCGCTCGCTTTCATAGCGGGCCCACTGCTCATCGAGTTCTTCTTGTGCGGCATCCTGTATGGCCGCTAAACGCTCGGCTGCCAAGGTGGGAGAAAGAGCCTCTATACGCTCTACCACCTGAGCCACCAGATCGTCGTATTCTTGGCTGGATGCCGCCTCGTCGCGCGCACCTTCCACTGTTAAAAAGGCTTCAGTATAGGGCGTATCTTCGCTAAAGGAATCAGTGGGCACATAGATGAACTGATCGATGGAGCCTGAGCCCAAGGAGGTGGAACCCAAGGAGGTGGTTGAGGTGTAGTAGGCCGTCTGAACAAAGCCCACCACTTTAAATTCGCTGGTTGTAAAGGTTTCATCAAGGTCTTGGGTGCCCTCAAGCAAGGTGACGGTGTCCCCTATGGCCACCTCGGTATCCATCACAACCCCTGCTCCCAAAAGACACTCATCAGCAGAGGTGGGCCAGCTCCCTTCAACTAGAATGAGCCGGTTGATATAGGTCTCGTCATCAGAGGAAACCTCAACTGAATTTGACAAGCTACTTTCTTGGGCGGCCTGAGTATCAAGAGAGTGGATGCGCACAACATACTGGCTTCCATCAATTTGGGCCATCGCATCGCTTTCATAGGCAGGCATAACTGCCTCTACCCCTTCAACAGCCGAAAGGGCGGCAATGCTATCATCATCAAGGCCCAAGCTTGACATTACTCGAATGTCCATAAGGTTGGTGCCATCAAAGTACTCATCGGCCGCAAGCTTCATATCGGGTGCCGTCATGCGCAGACCCGCATAAAAACCAGCCCCTAAGGCCGCTATTACCGCAATAGCAATAAAACGCCCAAGAGTTTGACGTATAGAACGCCGAATTTCCTTGTTAAACGAACTAGCCACGCACTCGTTTTCACTTTCTTACCCGAGCGACCCTGTTGCACAGACTTCTGGCGCACCGAACCCCGTTAAGCAGATGCCGCATAGTCCAAAATGCATCATACACCAAAGAAAAAGGTGCCTAGCCTTCCAAGCCCTGTCCCCAAACGACTTAGTTTGAATTGTCATGCTCGGCACACCAAAGAAAAAGGCACCCGCCTTTCGGCAGATGCCTTGTTTTAAACAATCTAGACCTTATACAGGCTTGATTTTGTACACCTATAAGCCCCTAGGCCCGCAGGCTTTTTGGGATCTAGCCCTGGGAAGCAAAAAGTTCGATGCTTTCACCTTCAGCGAGGGTCACCATGGCCTTTTTCCAAGTACGCGTGCGGCCAGGCTGCTGACGAAGGCGCTTAGGCTTCGATTTCACATTAAGGGTATTAACCTTAACTACCTTCACCTCGAAAAGTTCCTCAACGGCCTTGCGGATCTCAATCTTGTTGGAATCCTTGGCCACTTCAAAGGTGTACACGCCTTCTTCCATCATGTCGTAGCTATTCTCGGTAATGATGGGGCGAACGATAATCTCACGAGGGTCTTTCATTTATGAGAGCACCTCCTCAATGTACTTCAGGGCGGGCTCGGTGAAAATGAGTGCCTTGTTGTCAATCAGTTCATAGGTATTAGCGCAGCTCACCGGTAGGATATTGACCGACTGAAGGTTGCGGAAAGACAAGAAAGTATTCACGTCCTCATCGTCAATTACCAGCGTTACGCGACGGTCATCCAAACCCAGCGCCTTCAGTGCTGCTACCGCAGACTTGGTAGAGGGCTTCTCAAAGTCAAAACCCTTCACAACTACAAACTGCTCATCAGCAAGCTTTGCAGAAAGCGCAGAGCGCATGGCAAGCTTTACTTCCTTGTTATTCACACGGAAGGCATAGCTGCGCGGATGCGGGCCAAAGACCACGCCACCACCACGCCACTGAGGTGCACGAATGGTGCCCTGACGAGCACGACCAGTGCCCTTCTGGCGCCACGGCTTACGTCCACCGCCACGCACCTTGCTACGGGTAAGAGTGCTGTGCGTGCCCTGACGCCAGGACGCACGCTGAGCGCGCACTACCTGGTGCATGACATGCACGTTCGGCTCGATGCCGAAGACAGCAGCGGAAAGTTCAGCCTCGCCGGCCTTCTTCCCTCCTGCGTCTTTGATCTCGATAGTCGTCATAGTAAACAAGCTCCTAACAATAACGCAGCTCAGGCATTAAGCCATGCGAACACGGACGATGCCGTTTTTACCGCCGGGAACCGCACCCTTTACTAGGATGAGATTTTGGTCCTCGTCAATGCGCACAACTTCTAGATTCTTCACGGTCACCGTGTCACAACCCATGTGGCCCGCCATGCGCATGCCCTTCAGAACACGAGAAGGCGTGGCGCACATGCCAATAGAACCCGGTGCACGATGAAAACGCGAACCATGACTGCCGGGGCCGCCACCAAAACCGTGACGACGAATAACGCCCTGGAAGCCCTTACCCTTTGAGGTACCCGTTACATCAACCTTTTTGACATCAGCAAAGGCAGCAACCGTCTGGGTGTCGCCCGGCTTATGCTCGGAAGCATTTTCTACACGCACCTCACGCAGATAGCGAGTGGGCGCAACTCCATACTTGTTGAAGTGGCCCGCCATGGGCTTGTTGACCTTCTTTTCCTTGATGCTACCAAAGCCAAGCTGCACTGCTTCATAGCCATCGCTTTCGGTAGTCTTTACCTGGCAGACCTGGTTCGGCTCAGCCTGGATAACCGTCACAGCAATTACCTGGTCATCCTCGGTCCACAGCTGGGTCATGCCTAGCTTTTTGCCGTAAATTGCCTTGATCATCTACCAACCCCCCTTACAGCTTGATCTCAATATCAACACCAGCGGGAAGATCGAGACGCATCAGGGAATCCACGGTGTTGGGCGTGGGTTCAAGGATGTCAATAAGACGCTTATGAGTACGCATCTCAAACTGCTCGCGAGAGTCTTTGTTTACATGGGGCCCACGGATGACGCAATACAGATTGCGCTCAGTAGGCAGAGGAATGGGTCCAGAAACCTTGGCACCCGTCTTTTGGGCAGTATCCACAATCAGTTTTGTGGACTGATCAACAATCTCATGATCATAGCCCTTCAAGCGGATGCGAATCTTTTGAGTAGCCACTTGAGTTTACCTCCAATTACGCACGGGTGCCTTAGGCGTTCCCGCCAGCCTTGCTGATAATTTCTTCTGCCACGCTCTTGGGTACCGGCTCGTAGGAATCGAACTGCATGGTGTATACCGCACGACCCTGCGTACCCGAACGAAGATCAGTTGCATAGCCAAACATCTGACTCAGCGGAACCTTTGCACTGATAACCGCTGCATTGCCGCGCTTTTCCTGGCCCTGAATAAGGCCGCGACGGCTGGGAATATCGCCCATGACAAAGCCCATATACTCTTCAGGCGTTTCCACCTCAACAGCCATAACCGGCTCAAGAATCATGGGGTCAGACTTACGCAGAGCATCCTTGATGGCCATAGAACCTGCCACCTTGAAGGCTGCTTCAGAGGAGTCAACTTCGTGGTAGGAACCATCAACAAGCTCTACGCGAAGGTCTTCCACCGGATATCCGGCCAAAACACCTGAGTTAAGCGCCTCTTGAATACCCTTATCAATTGCCGGGATGTATTCCTTGGGAACCACGCCGCCAACAATCTTGTTTTCAAACTCGTAACCAGCACCGGGCTCTTGCGGGTACATGTTGATGATGGCGTGACCGTACTGACCGCGACCGCCGGACTGACGGACAAACTTGCCTTCGGCGTTCATTACCTCATGACCCGGACGCTCGCGATAGGCTACCTGCGGCTTGCCCACATTAGCCTCGACCTTAAACTCGCGCAGCAGGCGGTCGATAATGATTTCAAGGTGAAGCTCACCCATGCCAGCAATGATGGTCTGGCCTGTTTCGTGGTTGGTCGACACACGGAAGGTAGGATCTTCCTCGGCCAACTTCTGCAGGGCAATCATCATCTTGTCCTGTTCGGCCTTGGTCTTAGGCTCAACCGCAATGTCGATAACCGGATCAGCAAACTCCATGGACTCTAAGATGATGGAATGACCTTCTGTGCACAGCGAGTCACCAGTGGTGGTGTCTTTCAAGCCAACTACCGCCACGATGTCGCCCGCTTGGCAGGAGTCAATATCAACGCGCTGGTTGGAATGCATTTGCAGCAGACGACCAATGCGCTCCTTTTTGTCCTTGGAAGCATTTATTACATAAGAACCGGCATCCAAAGAACCCGAATATACGCGCAGGTAGGTCAGCTTACCAACATAAGGGTCGGTCATGATCTTGAAGGCCAAAGCTGCAAAGGGGGCCTTCGGATCAGCGGGACGCTCGTCCTCTTCGTCTGTATCGGGGTTAGTTCCCTTAATAGCCGGCACATCCAAGGGGGAAGGCATGTAATCAACCACTGCGTCCAAAAGCTCTTGTACGCCCTTGTTCTTATAAGCCGAACCCACAAAGACGGGATTGACCTTGCACTCAATAACGCCCTTACGCAGTGCTGCCTTTAGCTCCTCGACGGTAAACTCTTCGTCCATCAGGACTTTTTCCATCAATTCATCGTCGCAGTCGGCTGCAGCGTCAACCAGTTCCTGACGATACTTCTGCGCGTCAGCCTCAAACTCAGCCGGAATTGCATCAAGAGGCTCGGGGTAGGTCATACCCTTTTCGTCGGCCTTGAAGTCCCATGCGGTCATGGTGACCAGGTCAACAACGCCCCAGAAACCATCTTCGGCACCCATGGGCAGCTGAGCGGCTACCGCATTTGCATCCAGGCGCTCGCGCATGGTGTCAATGGCATGAAAGAAGTCGGCACCAACGCGGTCGTACTTATTAATGAAGGCAATACGCGGAACACCGTAGCGCTCGGCCTGACGCCACACGGTCTCAGACTGAGGCTGCACACCAGCCACGGCATCAAAGACTGCCACCGCACCGTCTAAAACACGCAGTGAACGCTCTACCTCGGCGGTAAAGTCTACGTGGCCGGGGGTGTCGATGATCTGAAAGCGATAGGGCTTGCCGTCTTCAGCACCACCGGGATAGTTCCAAAAACAGGTGGTTGCGGCCGAGGTGATGGTTACACCACGCTCTTGCTCTTGCACCATCCAGTCCATCGTTGCGGCACCATCATGCACCTCACCGATCTTATGGGTCTTGCCGGTGTAATAGAGGATACGCTCGGTCGTAGTGGTCTTGCCCGCATCGATGTGGGCCATGATCCCAATATTGCGCGTATCCTCTAGAGGAAATTTTGCCATGCTTTCCTACCTTCTCTACCAGCGATAGTGCGAGAATGCACGGTTAGCTTCGGCCATCTTATATAGATCCTCACGCCTTTTAACGGCGGCACCGGTGTTTTCAGAAGCATCCATAATCTCGGCGGCAAGGCGCTGTTTCATGGTGTGCTCTTTGCGCTTACGCGAATAGTCCACAATCCAGCGAATGGCCAGGGTGGTAGCACGACGGGAGTTAACCTCTACCGGTACCTGATAAGAGGCACCACCAACACGCTTGCTTTTGGTCTCAAGCGTAGGACGAACATTGTCCATGGCCTTTTTAAACACCGACAGGGGGTCAGAACCCGTCTTTTCCTGAATAATGTCGAAGGCACCATAGACGATACCCTCGGCGACAGACTTTTTGCCGTCAAGCAGCACCTTATTAATAAGCTGCGTAACAAGACGGTTGTTGTACTTTGCGTCCGGATGAATTTCACGACGGACAGCTGCTGCACGACGCGGCATGTAATCTCCTTAACGTTCCTGCGCGCTTCTAAGTGCTGCCTTTGAATATGAGGTCCACACTCATTAGGCTGCCTGCTTTTCACCGCTTCCTTTACCGTGAAGACAGCCCGCGCGACTTAATGGCTAAAAACTACTTGGGGCGCTTAGCGCCATAACGGCTGCGACTCTGCTTACGGTTGTCCACCGCTGCGCAGTCAAGTGCACCACGGATAACCTTGTAGCGCACACCAGGCAGGTCCCTTACACGGCCTCCACGGATGAGAACCATGGAGTGCTCCTGCAAGTTGTGACCTACGCCGGGGATATAAGCGGTCACCTCGGTGCCGTTAACCAGACGTACACGGCAAACCTTACGAAGAGCCGAGTTCGGCTTCTTCGGGGTGGTGGTGAACACGCGGGTGCACACACCACGCTTTTGAGGATTGCCCTTCAACGCCGCAGTCTTTTTCTTTGCGATGGCATCATGGCGACCCTTACGGATCAGCTGATTGATGGTAGGCAAAACGTCTCTCCTTCTTACCTGTATACCTCACAAGTATCCGAAACCCTCAAGTGCAAAACGCTTTTCTTTCTCGGCAACCCAGCGCGAAAGAAAGCGAAGCAGTTGTGGGATCGTTTACTGCAACACCTTGTGGCCTCTTCGTCGGAAGACATAAAGGCACACGAAAAGAAAGCCCCTTATGGGGCGCGAGGTGGAACTTTATCACCGGCCACAGGGCTTGTCAAACGCCACGCATCCGGGCGTATCCATACCCTAAAACAGGATAAGCTGCTATGACCTTTCTTCTGTTTCCCCTGATAATTTGCCCTTTTCTTGCTGGGGCGGAAAAGCGGGATTTAAGTTTTAAAGCCCTATTGTGATGGGTCTATGAATTTCGGAAAACCAGCTCCTAAAATTAGTCCCCAAATATCGGTTCCTAGAATCAGCTCTTAAAGGACGGATACCTGAAAGGGGCCTTCAAAGACCAGGCGCTATCCCTGATTGCGACAAGAAGCAATGCTTTGCCCAAGCAAGGCTATATCTGATTCGGTATAGCGATAATCTACCCGCTGCAGAGAGTCCAAGTTTTGCGGATCATCTTGCTCTACCCGCACAAACTGCAGCTCAACCACCTCAAAACCCGCTGAAAGTGCCGCAAGGGCATAGCACTGGCCCTGAAGCCTATGCTTATCTTCTAGGTGCTGCGAACTTTCCTGAGGGCTGCCCCCTGTCTTGTAATCAACAATGAAGGCCTCTCCCTGCTCAAAGCGGTCATAGGCAATAAGGTCAATCTCGCCTTCCAGCACCGCATCGCCCACCTTGAGCGCAAAGGGATATTCGGGCTGTTTGCAGGCAAAGTGTGCAAGTCGCTTATAAGCAGCCGAGGAAAACCAGCGCTCAAGAGCAGCGTACAAGCGCTGGGTGTCTTGCACCTGGTAGTACCTCGCCACCGCTTCAAGATGATCGAAGGCGCAAGCAGCATCTTCTAGAGCAGCCAGCTGAGCCAGACGGTGAAAGGCTGAACCGAAGTCGGTTGCCTTATCTGCATCAGAGGCAGGTCGCTCAAGACCCTCTTCAGGCGATGCCAAGCTATGTGTCTCAGATGACACCGGGCTTTCCTCTACGCGCGATCCTGGTCTAGCAATTCCGCACGATCCTAGCCCACCCTCCTCTGCTGACACCGGACTCTCCCCCTCTGCCGATACCGGGCTTTCCTCCCCTATCTCTTCCCGATCGCTTTTCTCTAATACCTCCGCCTGCGTATCTTCATGCGCAGCAGAAAGCGAGGAATAGGAAAAAAGCCCGCGTTCTGCCGGCTCAAGAGGAGTCGTTGACAGATGTGGCGTAGGCATCACCTCAGGTGCTTCAAGGTATACAAGGGATTCTGGTTGCTCAGAGAGCGCTTCACAGGCACTTCCCTCACCAGCAGTATCATCGCCAGGTTTCAGCAGAAAGCCCTGATAGCTTGCCGGCTCACTTCCCCCATAGTCCAAATGACTCACGCCAAGAGGAAAAGTCTCATCCCCAAAAAAGGCACTACGAATATCTTCTGCCACGCCATCGCAGCGCGGATCATCCTTTTTAAGCTTCACGTCCATAAAGATGGCAAGGGACTCTTTCGCGCGGGTAGCAGCCACATATAACAGACGCTGCCCCTCGGATGCCTCCTCGGCTTCTTCAATTTGATTCAAGTATGAATGAAAAGCGGCCGTATCGGGTGCATTGAGAGCATCTTCCCAGGTGGGCTGACCCCCATCAGGCATGAGAACCTTCTTTTTGCCTACCGCCTTTGCAAACTCCTTGCCATCTGATAAGCCCTCTACCTTAGGCATAAGACTCACACAGGTAGAGCCTGCCCGCGCGCTGGTAACACAAGAGGACTGAGAAGCACGAACGCTGGGAAGTTCAGCTACAGCAACCAGGGGGAATTCGAGTCCCTTTGAAGCGTGAATAGTCATTATGCGCACCGCCTGTGCCCCTTTAGCATTCAGCACGCCCGGAGAATCCTTCGCACCGGAATCCATCAGACGGCAAAAGGCTTGCACAGCAGAAGAAGGACCCACCTTACCCTCCTTCTCGCAGTCTTGCAAAAGGCGGTGTGCTTTGAGAATGTTTGCAATGCAGGCACTGCCCTCGGCCGATCCCTTCTGCAAACGAGCCAGCCAGCCCGAATTCAACAGCGCACTCTCGACCGCCCGCGAAATACCCCCTCTTTGCAGAGTGTGCGCAGCCTCATCGAAAACCTCGATAGCCTGGCGCAGAGCAGGCGAAAGTTCAGGTCTTGGCCCTTTTGCATCACGCAGCAGATGCGATAAGGCCAAAAGCCCCTTATCCAAACGTCGGTTCTTGGGAATATTCCAGCTTTCATCCCAGTCGGTAGCAAGGGTAAGAAGATCATCGGCCGAAAGACGAAACATATCGCTTTCCAGCACTTCAAATAGGGCCGCCGTATCCTCGGGGTTAAGAATGGCCTGGGCTAAGGTACGTACCACCGATACTTCAGGGAAGGTAAAAAAGCTCGACCCCCCGGTCACAATACAGGCAAAGTTCTCTTCGCGAAGAGCCTGGGCATAGACCTGCGAGTTGGTCATACCACCCAGCAAAAGCACCATTTCTGAAGCGCTATGCCCCGCTTCACGCAGACCTGCAAAGTGTTTCGCCACTCGCTGGGCGCAAAGTCTACGGGCACGTTGCCTATCGCCGCTTTGCGTTTGTCCAGCAGCACGCATGATCGCTTCAAGGTGAATACGAGGCTGGGTGCTTTTATAGCCAGCGCCATCATAGCTGGCCGAAAGGTCTAAAAAGTCACTGCCAAAGACTGTCGGCTGCTCGCAGACCTTACGCACAAAGGCTAATACATCGCCATGACTTCGGAAATTCTTTGTCAGTTGCAAAAGAGCCGGGTCGGCCCCCTCATCAAGAAGCTGCGGATCAAGAAGCTGAGCACGAAAGGCCTTATAGCCATTGACATCAGCTCCACGGAAGCGATAAATGCTTTGCTGCGCGTCTCCTACCGTACACAAATAACGCAGGTTCGGCCCTGCCAAATGACGCACAATGGCAATTTGTAGGGCATCGGTATCCTGAAATTCGTCCACCATTACCAGACGGAAGCGATCAGCATAACGCGCCCCAATATGAGGGTCTTTCAAGGCCTCAAGGCACAGATGCACTAAGTCATTGTTATCCAGCACCCCAGCTGCGCGCTTAATCTGCGAAAAGCGCTGACTTACCTTTTCTGCCAGAGCCAAAAGCTCGTCCAAAAGCTCACTTCCGCGCAAAAGTGCGGCATTTTGCGCAATGCGCGAGTGACACTGCTGGTAGTTTTCCAGTGCCTCTGAAACCCCTTCCTTTGAGCTTCGGATCTTTTTCAAAAAGGCACAGCTATCAAGCACCTCATACAAGCGAGCAAGCTCTTGACTTCCCGAAGCAATAAAGGCTTGAAGCTCTTCACAAGCCAGCTGAATATTCAGCAATGCCTCGTCCCGTGTTTTTGAAGGCTTGAAACTTTGATAGATGGGTTGAACCTCTTCGTAGGCACAGAGCAGCTGACACGCCAAACTAGAGGGTTTCTCAGGTGTGGGCCCTCGCAGAAAACCCCGCATCCCTTCCGGCATAGCCGCAGCTGCTTCGGCAAGTTTCTCAACTAAGGAACTTAAAGAGGCTTCCTTATAAAAGGAACGCAAGGGAAAGGCCTTAAGCAGGCTTTTCGACAATCCCCCATCGACAATCTCGTGGCGCTGACCTAACACCTCTGACAAGGCCTGGGCAAAAAGCTCATCTCTTTGGGTGTCTTCCACCACCTGAAAGGCGGGATCTATGCCTAAGTCAAGCGCTTCGGCCCGCAGAATGCGCGAGCAAGCGCCGTGAATGGTAGAAATCCAGGCACTATCTACCTTAAGGGCCTGATCAAGCATGCCCTGGGCTCGCAGAACAGAACGCACCCGTCCCTTTAACTCACTTGCAGCCTTGCGTGTGAAGGTGATGGCGCAGACCTGATCGATATCGTCTATCCCGCTTTGAGGACTGGCCAAGGCATGAACAATACGCTGAGTAAGGGTGAAGGTCTTGCCCGAGCCTGCCCCAGCCGATATATCCAAGGGTCCCCCAAGGTGGTACACGCAGGCGGCCTGCTCTTCGGTAAAACGCGGACTCATAGCGCCCCTCCTTGCAGGGCAGAAGAAAGCTCACTGCGGTGTTCACATATGCTTACCGGGCAGTACTCACATACCTTAAGATCTGCGGCTGCCGGAGCAATGTCACCAGCAAGCAGGCCTTCTATCTTTTTAGCAACCTCTTCTTCGGCCGCATCTAACACGCCTAGGAAGTCATTCGTAGCGCAGGTCTCCGGATCAATCCCTAAAAGATCATGTTTTGGATCGAGCACTGTGCTGTCATACAGACCACGCAGCTGCGCATCTTTACCATAAGACAAATATAGCGCAGCTACCGGTACCAAGCCCAGCTTGCGACGAAGCATCTGCGCATAGATAAGCGTTTGCATCTTGCGTGGCAGAACCACTTCTCCATCCCTTTTAGAACGAAAGGCATACTGCCTGCCCACCGAGCCCTTATAATCAATCACAACCGCCCGTCCATAGGGGTCAACATCAATGCGATCCACCTTTCCTGCCACACATACCCCCGCATAGATAAACTCATCTTCGGCCCCGCTAAAGCTAAACTCATGCGCATAGGGCACAAATTGAGGAAGCAGATGAGCGCTGCGCTCCAGTAGCCCATGCAGATGATCGCGCAGTTGCTCCACTTCAAGATATTCCAGTTCATCAAGGGGAATAAGTGCATCAGAAGCAAAGCGATGCTGCTCGTGTTCAAAGCATTCGTCAAAAACACGGTCAAGCAGATCAATGCACTGGGCAAGATTTTCAGGACTTACCCGCGCCTGACCAGCTGTTTCCGACAAAAGACGATAAAAGTTCTCAAGTACCTCATGGGCAAAGTTGCCAAAGGCCAAGCCGCCAAAGTTTGCATCAATTTCGCTCAGGCGCAAACGGCGCAGGGCAAACCACAGCTGCGGACATTCCAGGTAGCTTTCTATGGCCGAAGGAGAAAGATAAGGCTGGGTAGCAATTTTCCCTGCTGCCAGAATGCGAGGCAGAAGAATATGTTCCTTGGATTTCTGAGATACCTTGCCGGTGGGATACACCGGAATGCTGCGCCTTAGGGCACAAGCGCGTCCCATTGAGAGGTTTGTTTGCGCATCTTCCTCCCCGGCAAAGCACGCGAAAGCTTCCAAGGTGGGGGTAAGGCCGGTATGCTCATCGACCTCATCTGCATTCCTTGGTTCCCTGCGATAACAGTCAATTAGCTCTTCAAAAAAGGCCGAGGGACGCTCTTCATCGCCCTTATAGCCTGCCAGGGGTCGGTGTACAAAGACGCGATCTTTGGCACAGGACAGAGCAAGGGTAAAGGTTTTTTGCATCAGGGTGGCCTTGTTGCAGGTAGCCCCGCGCGCCTCAAGTTCTGCCCGGCCAGCACCCCATGCGTCAAGCAGAGCATCGGCTGCGTCGCGCTCATCGGAAAGAGGATAGTTTTCTGCAGTAAGGTCGACAAAGACAAGAGCGTCAAAGGAGGCTGGGGGACGCTTGGACAAATCATCCAGACTGAGAAATTCTACTCGCCCCACGCCTTGGCTTAATTGCTCTGCTGCATTCTGTAATTGTCCAGCGGCATCTTCTGCTGTACGTTCCTCTGCCGCCATGCTTTTTGCCACCAGCTCTTGCGAAAGATCAATGCGACGAGTTGCCAAAA
>CAYSMG010000013.1:8571-15856 GCA_964432045.1 uncultured Eggerthellaceae bacterium | reverse complement strand
CTTTTGCGCATGGAAGGGGTCTTGCATGAACGGGTTGTCGGTCAGGACGAGGCAGTAACAGCTCTTTCAAAGGCCATTCGTCGTTCGCGCAGTGGGCTGAAAGATCCGCGCCGCCCGGCAGGCTCCTTTATTTTCCTGGGTCCTTCAGGTGTGGGCAAAACCGAGCTTTCAAAGGCTCTTGCCGAGTTCTTATTCAACTCGGAAGATGCGCTTATTTCCCTGGATATGTCTGAATACATGGAAAAGCATACGGTCAGTCGCCTGGTTGGGTCGCCTCCGGGGTATGTGGGCTTTGATGAAGGCGGCCAGCTTACCAAAGCGGTACGCCAGCGTCCCTACTCGGTAGTTCTTTTCGATGAGATTGAAAAGGCGCATCCGGATGTCTTCAACATCCTTCTGCAGATCTTGGAAGAAGGCCGCCTTACCGATGCTCAGGGACGTACGGTTGATTTCCGCAACACGGTTATCATCATGACCTCGAATGTGGGTGCGCGTGAAATCGCCCAGCCTTCTACGGTGGGTTTTTCAACTGATGGTCAGGCGGGTCTTTCTGATAAGGAAATTAAAAGCCGCGTGATGTCAGAGGTGAAGCGTCTTTTTAGGCCCGAATTTCTTAACCGTATTGACGAGATCATCGTCTTCAAATCGCTCAGTGCTCAAGAGATTGGCGAGATTGTAAAACTGATGGTGGCCGACTTACGCGAGCGCCTGATTGCACAGAATATGTCAATCAACTTGAGCGATGCTGCTTGCGAGCTCATTGCAAAGGAAGGCACCGATACCACCTATGGTGCCCGCCCCTTGCGTCGCGCTATTCAGCGCTTGTTGGAAGATCCGCTTTCCGAACAAATTTTGGAAGGGCGCTGGACTTCTGGTTCGGTCATCGATGTTGATGTAGTGGACGGTGAACTGGTGTTTAACCAGGGTTCGGGTGCTATTCCTGCTCCGCGCAAACGTGACAACATTGCACATGAGGCCGAGCTTTTGCTGACCAACTTTGATCTGGGTCATGCGGGTACGCGTCCTGCTCCTGCTGGTTCACTGAGCGACGGGTCAGCCGATTAGTTCTTGTGCTCACTAAATCACCTGATAAACGGGCTTTTAAGTCAAGGGTGATCCGGCGATAAATTGCCCGATTCACTCTGGAATAGCGTCGATATTTATTAACTGCACACTGCTTGAGCCACCGTTTAAGCGCCACCCCATTTGCCGAGGAGGTAAATGACCGGGTGGCGCTTAGTATTTCTGCGTTTATAATGGTCTAATCCATTTTCAGAAGAGGGGCAAGGGGCAGGTGGCTATGGCCAAGACAATCGATCCTATTTTTTCTTCATCGGTTTTAGGGGATAGAGCCTTAGAAGAGACCGACTCAGACATGGATGCCCTTGCTCAGGAGGTAAATCTTCAGGGAAAACTCAGCAAGCGTCCCAAAACAGCTGCCATTATCCTGGCAGGGGGAAGTGGTGAGCGTTTTGGCAAAGAGGGCGGCAAGCAGCTGGTAGATATTGCAGGAAAACCGCTGCTTACCTGGTCGTCTGAAGCCTTTGACGCGGTGGCGGATGTTGGTCTTATTGTAGTGGTGTGTCCAGAAGGCCGCCATGAAGAATATCTTAAGACGGCCATCGATCCTTTCCCCTTTGTGACTCCGATCGTTATGGCTCCTTCTGGCCCTTCGCGTCAGGAATCGGCTTTTTCGGGGCTTGAGTATGTTCCTGAGGAATATGAGTATGTTGTCCTACACGATGGTGCGCGTCCTCTTATTTCTTCAGAGCTTATAACGCATACCATCAATACGCTAAAAGGCAACATCGACGCCGATGGAGTCGTGGTTGCCCATCCAACCATCGATACCTTGAAGGTGGTTGAAGACGGCGTGATTGTTGGCACACCTGATCGCAGTGTGTTCTGGAACGCCCAAACGCCACAGGTCTTTCGTGCGGGGATTTACCGGCGCGCTCATGCTTCAGCCTTATCAGATGGTTTTGTGGGAACTGATGACTCATCGCTTATCGAGCGCCTTGGTGGTCGAGTGCTGGTTGTAGAGGGCAAGCGTAACAATATTAAGCTTACGGTGCCCGAGGATTATCTGATGATGGTTTCAGCAGTTGCCACCTATCTGCACGAAGAAAAAGGAAGCAAGTAGTGAGTATCTTAGCCGGACTTCGCATAGGTCAGGGCTTTGATGTGCATGCCTTTGCCCCAGGAAGAAAGCTTATCTTAGGGGGAGTGGACATTCCCCATGATAAGGGCCTTTTAGGACATTCCGATGCCGATGTTTTAACGCATGCCATTGCTGATGCCCTTTTGGGTGCCATTCGCGGCGGTGATATTGGAAGGCTTTTTCCCGATACCGATCCAGCCTACAAAGATGCCAACTCATTAAAGCTTTTGGCAGCAGTAGCGATGCGGGTGCGTGCAGAGGGTTTCGAAATTGTCGATGTCGATTCGGTTATTGCCGCCCAAAGACCCAAGCTTTCGCCCTACCGCGAGCAAATGCGCGCCAATTTGGCAGAGGCCATGGGAATAGCCTTCGATTCGGTGGGGGTAAAGGCAACCACTACCGAACACTTGGGTTTTGAGGGCCGTGAAGAGGGTATATCGGCAAGCGCAGTTGCCCTTTTGTATCGATGTAGCAGTTAGCTTGGACCTTTCGTGTTAAGACCCCCTTCGACTTTCAATACTCAAGAGAAATGAGGAATGGCGATGATCCGCCTGTATGATTCTAAACTGCGTCGCAAGATAGACTTTCGGCCCATTGATGAGGGCAAGGTGCGCATGTATGTGTGCGGTCCGACCGTCTACGATGATATCCACATTGGCAACGCCCGCACCTTTATAAGCTTTGATGTTATACGCCGTTGGCTTGAAGCTTCGGGTTATGAGGTGTGCTTTGTACAAAATCTGACCGATGTTGACGATAAGATCATCAATCGGGCCAATGAACAAAACAGAGAAGCGAGCGGTCTTGCTGAGGAGTATTCCAAGCGCTTCATCAATGTGATGCGAGAAGCGGGGGTGCGTGACCCTGATATTCGCCCTCGGGCCACCGAAGAGATCGGCCCCATGATTGGTATGATAAAAAGTCTTATTGAACAGGGCTATGCCTATGCAGCCAGCAATGGGGATGTCTATTTTTCAGTACGCAGTGACGAAGACTATGGTGAGGTTTCGGGTCGCAAAATTGATGAGCTTATGGTTGGCGCACGCATTGAGGAAAATGAGGATAAGCAAGATCCGCTAGATTTTGCCCTATGGAAGGCTGCAAAGCCGGGTGAGCCTTCGTGGAAAAGCCCCTGGGGCTTGGGCCGTCCCGGTTGGCACACCGAATGCGCAGCAATGGTGCATCGCTACCTCACCTGTCCTATCGATATTCACGGAGGCGGTTCAGACCTCGTCTTTCCTCATCATGAAAACGAATCGGCGCAGGCGCGTTGCTGCTGGCATGAGGGTTTTGCCAATGCTTGGATGCATGCCGGCATGCTGACGGTTGATGGTGAGAAGATGTCGAAAAGCCTTGGCAATTTCTACACCCTTGAAGAGGTTCTGGAAAAACACTCAGCCGCTGCTTTGCGCCTGTTGATGCTGCAAACTCACTATCGCAGTCCTCTGGATTTTTCCTTCGAGCGCTTAGAGGGAGCTCAAAACTCGCTTATGCGTGTTGCCACCTGTGTCGAGAATCTACGCTGGGCACAGCAGCACCCTGACGAGGCACCCACCAATGCTTCTTTGGCGGCTACTTTTAGCGCAGCAGTACAAAAGGCAAAAGAAGACTTTGTTGCTGCCATGAACGATGACTTCAACACCGCTGGTGCTTTGGCAGCGTATTTCCAGCTGGTGACTGAGGCTAACACCTATCTAGATGAAGCAGCAGGTGAGGTTGAGGTATCTGTGATCACTCGCTGCGCCGATGATATTGTCTCTGCCTTTGAAACCCTTGGGCTTAATCTGCCTTTGAAGCAGGACGACCTCCCCTTAGAGCTTCTTGATTTAAGCGCAGATCTTGTGTCTTACGAAACGGATGACCCAGAGCTTGCTGCCGCAGCACTACTGGAGGCTCGTGCCCAGGCGCGCGCATCAAAGGACTGGGCACAAGCCGATGCCATCCGCGATGCCATCCAAGGTCTTGGTTTGGTAATAGAGGATACTCAGGCGGGGGCGCGTCTTAAGCGTCTGAGTCAATAAGAGGAAGGCTTGCAATAAAGCGGGTGCCTTGTTTGGCCTCGCTTTCTGCTTTTAAGTTTCCACCATGGCTGGTAGCTACCGATAAAGCGATGGCAAGCCCCAGACCGTGTCCTCCGGTGCTTGCGCGCGCTTTATCGGCACGCCAAAAGCGTTCGAAGATATGGGGCAGTACCTCAGGAGGGATAGCCTCACCGCTGTTATATACGCTCAGGCGCGCTTCCTTGCCGCTGCGGCTTAAGACCACTTTCACCTGTCCACCCTCGTTGGCATACTTGCATGCGTTTTCAAGTAAGTTCGACACAAGCTTGGTGATAAGTGTTGCCTCTCCCTTGATAAAAAGCTTTTCTTCCAGCCTGCAGTCAAAGTCGATGTTTCGCTCAAAGGCAAGCGATTCAAACTGCAGAGTTACTGCTTCTACAATTTCGGTCAGATTAAGACGCGAAAATTCTGGGAGCGCCTGTTCATCCACCTGGGCTAAAAGCAGGAGATCCTGTACTAGCTGTTGCATATCAGCAGCTTCCTGGCGAGTGCTTTCTACCCACTGACGCTCTTCTTCAATGCTGTGAGTGGGGTGCTGCAGAAGAATTGAGGTGTTGGCCATAATGACTGTAAGTGGGGTTTTAAGATCGTGAGAGGCATCGGCTACAAAACGACGCTGTTGATCCCAGGCGCGTACAACTGGTTTGAGCGCCCAGCGAGAAAAGAGGATGCTTATAAGCAAGAAGGCAGCAAGTGCCGCAATACCCACCGCCGAAAAAAGAGGAATAAGGTTTTTCCACTGTGAGGTAGAACTCATATCGGCAAAGGCCAGAAAGTAGCTCCCGTCTTCTGAGCCGGCACGTTTCTCGTAATACAAGCCAAGCGAGTAGAGCGAACCTGTGCCCTCATCTTTTTCGCTCAACTCTTCGATTGCCTGGTTTAGGACTTCACTTGAAAGTGAGGCGGTGGTTGCAAAAGAGACGCTTTGCACCTCGCCTTGAGCATCGACAAAATAAATGGCAACTGGGGTAATCTGATCACTTCCGCCGCGTTCGCCTCCAATTTGGGGAGGGTTTCCCCCGTTTGTGGCATTGCTTTGATCAGACATCAAGTCTTCGGTGCTTGGGGTGTTTTCCTGCGTCTCTGCCGAATCCTCATTTTGTGCTTCTGTTAAGCTTTCGTCCTGCGTATTGTTCGCAGATTCATTTTGCGCGCTTGAGTCTGTTTGCGACTCTTCTTGCGAATCCGTTTCAAAACCCCTGCTTTGCTGCGTATCGCTAGGGTTTTCGGCCAGGGCATCGATCTGGTCATGAACGGCATCGAGCGATAAGTTCAAGGCGGCATACACTGCCTGAAGGTTTTGCTGGTAATTTGCAAAGCAGACGGTGATAAAGGCAACCGCCAAAACCCCTGCGGCTATAGCCATATTTAAGATAATGAACTTAAGCCGCAGTTTTTTAAGCATTAGATGACCTTTGTGGTGTCTACTAGGCGATATCCAGCCTTACTGAGCGTCTCCACATGGGCTTTCGCCTCCAAAAAGCGCAGTTTCTTGCGGAAAAAGGACACATAGGCCTCTACATTGTTGTCCGATACAGCGCTTTGTGAACCCCAGACGCGCTCCATGATGGTGTCCTTAGAAATAACTTGGAGGGGGTTCGCTAAAAACAGGCGCGCCAATGCAAACTCCTTAGCACTGAGAGTTAGCTGCTTGTCCTTGCAGGATAATACTCGGGTATCAAGGTTTAAGGCAACATCGGCGAAGGAAAGTCGTTCAAATACTACCTCTCCCTGGCGGCGGGTGAGTGCTCTGATGTGCGCCAAAAGCTCGGCGGGCGAGAAGGGCTTGGTCATATAATCATCGGCACCGCTGTCTAGTCCGCGAATCTTATCGGGTACTGCTCCTCGTGCGGTGAGCAGCAAAATGGGGGTGCTTATCGATTCGCGGCGCAGTTGCGCTGCCACCTCACAGCCATCGCGCTTGGGCAACATTACGTCAAGTACCAAGACATCATAATTGCCGGTGCGTGCCCACAAAAGGCCCTCTTCGCCATCATGGGTAATATCGGTTTCGTAGTCGTTTTCTTCTAGGATGCGCTGCAGTGCCTGGGCAAGGCGGACGTCATCTTCTACCACCAGCACTCTCATTGCGACCTCCTTTGTGAGAGGATTGTGTGCTTACAAATCATATCGGTAAACTTCTTTACTTTTGCAGCATGAATTCTACGCGCTGTTCTTAAAGTAATCTGAAAAGAACCTCTCTTTTTTGAGAATATAGGGATCTTTTTCAGCATTGTTTCAGTAGTGGTCTTTAGCATCCGGGGAGATGATCCCTAAAGGCACGGAGATAGGAAAGACCTTGCTAAAACGAAGCGAAGGGAAGGTGGGATATGTCAGCGTATCGCGACGTCTTTGCTCGCAAAGAGCTTAAGTATCGTATCAGTCGCAGACAGGCACTCGATGTCTTGGCAGTCTGCGGTAAACGCATCAAAAGCGATGAATATGGACAAACAAGTATAAGGAGTCTGTACTACGACACCCCCGATAGATTACTCGCGAATCGCTCGCTCGCTAAGCCGCTCTATAAGGAGAAACTGCGCCTGCGCACCTATGGCACGCCCGAGCCAACAAGCGCTGCTTTTATTGAGGTGAAAGAGAAGTTTAAGGGTGTGGTGTACAAGCGCCGTATAGGGCCCTCTTTTGCAGCAGCTCGGGCCTATCTGGCTGGTATGCCTTATGAGGAGGCCTGTCAGCGCTTCCCCCTCTCAAATAGCACTGCACAAGAAAGTCTGTTTTCAGCCCGAAGCATGCAAATTGCCCGAGAGATCGATTGGTTTTTCTCTCGCTATGGAAGACTTGAGCCGGCACTTGCTCTGACTTGCCGTCGTCAGTCTTTTACTGAAGTCTTGGAGCTCTCCTCTCAAGAAGAGGGGGCTAGTAGGGACTCTTCGGGGGCGTCGTCGGCTCTTGTGGCAGAAGGGTTGGCACCTACTGGCCTTACTTCGGGTGTGCGCATTACCTTCGACTCTTCTATTTGTTGGTCAGAGCCTCTGCTTAAAGACAAAAAAGAGAAACTCCTTATTCCTGAAAGCCAGGTCATTATGGAAATCAAGGCTGCGGGTGC
>CAYSMG010000013.1:0-8471 GCA_964432045.1 uncultured Eggerthellaceae bacterium | reverse complement strand
AGAAACTCCTTATTCCTGAAAGCCAGGTCATTATGGAAATCAAGGCTGCGGGTGCCTTGCCTTTATGGCTTGTACATGTTCTTGATGAGGTGCAGGTGAGGCCCTGCTCCTTTTCTAAGTACGGCGAAGCGTATCAGGCTAGTCTAGTGCAGAGAAAGACTGGCAAACATGCTGCTTCTCGTATGAGTAAACGATCAATTGTTTCTCCTCGTCATGCAAAGGGTGGTGAGCGTTGTGCTTGATGGAATGCTGACTTCAGTATTCGGTGATTCTTCTTCTTTGGTTTCAAGCGTCGGGTCACTGGAATTTCTGATCTGCTGCGTGGTGTCTTTAGTCTTAGGCGCTGCGGCAGCTGTTGTTTATATGTTTCGTCATCCACATTCACGAAACTTTGTCATCACCCTTGCCCTCTTACCCCTCATTGTGCAGGTGGTCATCACCTTGGTAAATGGCAACTTGGGTGCAGGTATTGCGGTCATGGGTGTCTTTAATCTAGTGCGATTCCGCTCGATTCCTGGTAGCGCAAAAGATATCGGCAGCGTCTTTTTCGCAATGGCCATCGGTCTTGCTACTGGGATGGGCTTCATTGTCTTGGCGGTGGTGTTTACCATCATCGTGGCTCTGGCTAACATCATCTATGTCCTGTCGCCCTTTGGAAAGGGTGGCAATGCACCTAAAACGCTTAAGATTACCGTTCCTGAGGATCTCGAGTTTGAGGGAGTGTTTGAACAGACCCTTTTACGCTTTACTTCTGAACATGAATTGGTGCGAGTTAGTACCGCAAGCATGGGAAGCTTGTATCAGTTGGAATACCGTCTGCGTATGAAAGGGCAGGGCTTGGAAAAACGCATGCTTGATGAGCTGCGCTGCCAAAATGGCAACTTAAAAATTTCGCTGGGACTTGCCTCGACACGTGATGAATCCTTGTAGGAGTTTGAACAATGAAGCTATTTAATAGGCCGAGGTTTAAGGCCGTCTTTCGTCCTCAGACAAGCGCTCTTGCGGCGAAGTGGGGGGCAGGACTGCGCCTTAGCCTAAGCCTTGTTCTGGTGCTTATCCTCTCTACTTCCCTGTTTTTGACGGGCTGTACGAGCAAAGATGACTCAACATCAAGTGACGGGAGCACTACTGCCACCTCTCTTACCGAGCTTTTCGATGCCTCCTTGCTTGATCTTAGCTATACCGACCGCGATCAGGATCCGTCCTATGATGAGGACGAGGCCTGCATAATTACGCTTGAGGGTGATACGGCAAGCATTTCAGGAGACGGCGCTTCGATTGATGGCTCCTGTGTGACCATTGAGCAGGAAGGAACCTATATCGTCTCTGGCAGCCTAAGTGATGGTCAGCTGGTGGTAGAGGTTTCCGATGAAGAAAAGGTTCAGGTGGTCTTAGATGGTGTCGATATTCATAACGAGGACGGTCCGGCCATCTATGTAAAGAATGCTGATAAGGTATTTATTACCCTAGCCGATGGAAGCAGCAATCAGCTTTCCGATGGCTCAAGCTACACTCTCGAAGATGATAGTGATGAGCCCTATGCCACCTTGTTCAGTAAGGATGATTTGACCATCAATGGAACGGGAACTCTGAGTGTTGAGGCTTCTTATCGACATGCCATTTGCTCGAAGGACGATCTTGTTATCACGGGAGGTACCTACAATATCACGGCAGTGGAGGATGGTCTGCGTGGACGTGACTGCGTAAAGATCGCCGATGGCACCTTTAGCATAGAGGCAGGTCGTGATGGTATAAAGTCCAACAATGACGAAGATGCTGAGCGAGGTTTTGTTTCCATTGATGGAGGAAGTTTTAGTATCACTGCGGGGGATGAGGGCATTCAGGCAGTTACCTATATACGCATAGCGGCCGGCAGCTTTGACATTACCGCCGAAGATGATGCCTTGCATTCTGATATCGAGGGCTATATTTCAGGCGGCGAGCTCAATATTGTTGCCGGAGATGATGCCATTCATACCGAAACGGTGCTCACCATTGATGGGGGCAGCATAGACATAAGTGACTGCTATGAAGGGCTTGAAAGCGAAAAGATTTATCTCAACGATGGTGAAGTGCACATCGTTGCTCGTGATGATGGAATCAATGCAGCTTCGGCTGAAGAGGTACTTGTCTCAGACGAGGATGAGGATGACACAAGTAGCGACGATAGCTCCAGTAGTGATGAAGCAAACAGCGATACCTCCAGCAGTGATGAAGCAAGCAGCGATACCTCCAGCAGCACTTTTTCGACTGAGGTAGGGGATACCAGCGATGCGATTGATCTTGATGCTGCGCAAGACACCGATGTAGATAGTGCTTTTTCGCAAACGCCTCAGGCAGGCGATGGCTCAGAGTCCGCAGGCGGGGCTTTGGGGGATGAGATGCCAGATGGCGAAGGCCAGACAGATGCCCAGATGGATGAGATGGGCACCGCTTCTGATGTGGATGACGTCTCTCAGCCTTCAGGTGGCGCACCCGCCTTTGACAGCGATTCTGAGGAAGACGGGCTTGGTGGGGATATAAACGAGAGCGTGCAGCAGGGCGGAGCTCCCGATAATGCCTTTGCCGAAGCCGGTGCTGGTATGGGTGATGAAAACTGTCTCTTGCAAATTAATGGCGGCTACTATGTTGTGGAAGCTGCAGGAGATGGCCTCGATAGCAATGGCTATATTGAAATAAATGGTGGAGTAGTATTGGTGAGCGGGCCTGAAAGTGGCGACGATGGAGCTCTAGACTACGATCTTTCTGCCAGCATTAGTGGCGGTACCGTGATCCTCGCTGGTTCTTCGGGTATGGCACAAAACTTTACCGAGGGCGATCAAGCCTTTGCCTTTGTTTCGCTTAATGGTAGTGCCAACAGCTCGATTGCAATCTGTGATGAAGAGGGCACGGTGCTTGCCTCCTATACTCTGCCAAAGGGCTTTGGCTGCGTGGTGGTTTCTACCCCCGGAATGGAAGAAGGGGGCACCTATACCCTAGTGCTTGGCGGCACAGTAGAAAATGCTAATGAAGATGGGTATGCAGATTCTGGCTCGGTTAGCGGGGGAGAAAGTACGAGCTTTGAAGCCTCTACTACGGCCAGTGCAGGTCTTGGTGGTCTAGGAGCCGATGGTACGGGTTTGCCAGCCGGCCAACAAGGCGATGTCCGTATCACTGCGCGTTAAAGTACCCTTGCCCGCATGCGGCCATCAAGGTAGCCAAGACACCTACACTACTCGATAACTTGATATATCTAATCCAAGACCCGTAAACAGCGCTTTGAAGTTGTACGGGTCTTGGTGTTTAGGGTGGGGTATTATTTAACTTCGCAATAAGGTATTCGAGAAGGAAGTTTTCATGTCGCTCTCTATTGGTATTGTGGGTCTGCCTAATGTGGGGAAGTCAACACTGTTTACTGCGCTCACCAAAAAGGGTGGCCTTGCGGCAAATTACCCCTTTGCAACCATTGAGCCAAACCTAGGAGTAGTGCCGGTACCCGATGAGCGCCTCGATGCCCTTGCGGCCATTGATCAACCGGCGCGCATTGTGCCGGCAAGCGTTGAGTTTGTTGATATCGCAGGCTTGGTAGCGGGTGCCAGCCAGGGTGAGGGCCTGGGCAATCAGTTTTTGGCTAATATTCGCGAGACCGATGCCATTTGCGAGGTAGTTCGCTTTTTTACCGATCCTGACGTGATACATGTGGCAGGTAGGGTTAACCCGCAAAGTGACGTAGAGACCATCAAGACCGAGCTTATCCTGGCCGATATTGCCACCATTGAAAAGGCAATACCGCGCTTGGAAAAAGAGGCGAAGCGCGATAAGACGGGCGTTTTGAAACTAAGTGCTGCCAAGCGCGCGCTCGAGGGCCTGAATGAGGGTCATCGTGCACGCACACTTGATTTAAGCGAAGATGAATTGACGGCCTTATATGAGCTGCATCTTCTGACCCTAAAGCCTATGCTCTACCTTGCTAATGTGGATGAAGATCAACTTGGCGCAGACTTACCTGAAATTGATGGCGGTGTTCCGCTACCCATTTCCGCAAAGATAGAGGCCGATCTTTCCGAGCTTGAGCCCGAAGAGGCCAAGGAATACCTTGAGGCTATGGGGCTTGAGGAAAGTGGCCTGGCTCGTTTAGTGCGCGAAGCCTACCGCCTTTTGGGCTTGCAAAGCTTTTTCACCAGTGGGGAGAGTGAAACTCGCGCCTGGACCATTCCCATTGGGGCAAAGGCACCCCAGGCTGCAGGGGTGATTCATACCGACTTCGAGCGCGGCTTCATTAAGGCTGAAACGGCGAGCTTTACAGACTATGTGCAGCTGGGGGGCGAAAAGGCCTGTCGTGATGCGGGCAAGCTTCGCCAAGAGGGAAAAGAATACGTGGTGCAGGACGGCGATGTCATGCACTTTAAGTTTAATGTGTAGGTGAAGGATAGGCTTCTCAGAGCTTGAAGGAAGGCTAGGTCTCAAGCCTCAGATTAAGATCACCTCGGAACGGATTCGATCTTTTTCGTTTTGAGGTCTTATCCGACCTTCTTAAAATGTCTTACAGAGGTGTCAAGCGAAAGAGGGCAAAGAGCTTGCTAAACAAGAGGCAGAGTGAGAAAAGAGAGGCTGAAGGCCAAAAAGTTGGCGCTGAGTCTCTTGCGGCATTTTTTGAGCGAATCCCGCGTTTTGCCCTTGCCTTTTCGGGTGGTTGCGACTCATCCTATGTGCTGGCGGCGGCCTGTGTTGCTGGTTGTGAAGTGGGTGTCTACTACGTAAAGACCGCCTTCCAGATGCCTTTCGAACTTGATGATGCCCGCTGTGTGCTTGAGTCTTTGCCTCAAATCTTGCAAAAGCAGATGCAGGGAAGGACGGCACCGCCCTTTCAAATACCTTCGCTGCGAGTGCTTGAACTCGACATCTTGGAGCGTGAGGAGGTATGCAGAAATGCACCCGATCGCTGCTATAGATGCAAGCGCTTCATTTTGGGGGCAGTGCAAGCAGCGGCAAAGGCCGATGGCTTTGAGGTATTGGTGGATGGCACAAACGCAAGTGATGATCCTGCAAGGCGGCCAGGTTTTCGGGCTCTAGATGAACTGGGAGTTATTTCGGTCTTGCGCCGGGCAGGGATGGGCAAAGAGGAAATCCGAGCCGCCTCGCGCGAGCTTGGGCTGATAACTGCCGATAAGCCTAATTTTTCTTGTTTGGCAACGGAGGTGCCCGAGGGTGAAGCTTTGACGCTCGCCTCACTTGCACAGGTTGCACAAAGGCGTGGTGTGGCCTGCGGAAAACGTCCTTGGGAGCTGCCCCGGTAAGGTTCTTAGGCTTAAGAAACAAGAGTGTTTCATAAAAGCCGCAGTAAGGAGTACAAGTATGGAAGAGCGGCGGGCGCGCAAGCTGCTTGAGCAGGTGGCAGAGGGAAGGCTTAGTCCTGATGAAGCCTTAGTGAGCTTCAAAACAGCTCCCTTTGAAGATCTGGGTTATGCCAAGGTGGACTTACAGCGCGGTCTGCGCCAGGGTGTTGCTGAGGTGGTTTATGGCGAGGGAAAAACCGCCCAGCATATTGCTGGCATTGTGGAGAGTCTTCATGCGGCGGGTCAGGACTGCATACTGATCACGCGTTTGGATGAGCAAAAGGCCAAGGAGGCACAAGAACTTTTACACCTTCCGGCAGACAGTTTTACTTACTTTGAGATACCTCGCATTGCTCTGGTAGGAAGCATGCCTGCCCCCGATGGTAATGGCACAATTGTAGTGGCGGCTGCCGGTACCAGTGATTTAGCGGTGGCCGAAGAAGCAGCTTTAGTTGCCGAGGCCTTGGGAAATGAGGTCCTGAGGCTTTTTGATGTAGGGGTGGCGGGACTCCATCGTCTTTTTGCTCATGTAGAAGATCTAGCATCGGCGCAGGTAATTATTGCAGTTGCGGGCATGGAAGGAGCCTTGGCTTCAGTCGTGGGAGGTATGACGGCCTGTCCGGTGATTGCTGTGCCAACCAGTGTGGGCTATGGGGCCTCTTTTGGTGGAGTGGCAGCACTTTTGGCAATGCTTAATTCCTGCGCCTCGGGTGTTTCAGTGGTTAATATCGATAACGGTTTTGGTGCGGGTTATCAGGCGCATCTCATCAATCACCTCAAGGTACAAAAGAAAGGCTCTCACTCCATGCGTACCCTTCATCTTGATCTCAGCGAAAACGCAACCCGCCACTTTATTTTGCAGGAACTTAAGAAACAGCTCAGCGCTGATGAGCAAGCCAATCTTCAAGAGGCGATTGACCGGGCAAAGGTTCCTGAGCATCATCACCATAATCTCGCTGAGGTAAATGCCACGATTGATACCCTGGCGGTAAGTGATACGGTAAAGCAAGATATGCTTGCAATTTATGATATTTTGGCACACGCCGAGGCTAAGGTGCATGGCTGTTCGCTTGAAGAGACTCACTTTCACGAGGTGGGAAAGGGTGAGGCCATAGCCTGCGTCTGTGAAATATGCCTTGCAATTGAGATGCTTGCTCCCGAACACATTAGTGCTACTGCGGTACAAACGGGCAGCGGCACGGTTGTGTGTGCGCATGGCGAGCTGCCCATTCCAGCTCCGGCAACAGCCGCTATCTTAGAAAAGGGTATTCCGCTTTGTGAGAAGCGCGAAGACGGCGAATTATGCACGCCCACTAGTGCGGCCATCATCAAGCACTTTGTGCAGGAGTTTATCTAAGATTTTGCCGGTGGGCTTTCTGGGCCAAAAGTCAAAACCGGGGGAGTTTAAGATGCTATCTGTGAATCTTGGATCGACAAGATAGAAGCCCTACAAATCCCTGCCGGAAACTTAAGGGCCAAAAACTCCAATAGTCTCCGAACCTGCCTTGGTATCTCCTTGGACCACTTTTCGGTATTTACGAGTATATTTGTCATATACTCTCTGCTTTCAGCCTTTTGTACAGCAGAGGATTTAATATCGAGAATCTGTTTTTAAGAAGGGGCGGGTATGGAAAAGACTGACCAGCGCTACGGTGCCTATCTTTCTATTTTAGAGGAAGAACTTATTACTGCTATGGGTTGCACCGAGCCCATAGCTATAGCGCTCGCCTGTGCTCGTGCCCGCGAACTTGCTGGTGCCTTGCCTAACCGTATGGAACTTGAGGTAAGCGGCAGTATTGTAAAGAACGCCAAAAGTGTAGTGGTGCCCCATACCGGTGGTCTGAAAGGTATTGAGGCAGCTGCTGCTGCCGGTGCAGTGGCGGGTCGCGCAAACGCCTGGCTTGAGGTGCTTTCCCAGGTGAATGAGGACGATATTGCCCGCATTTCGGAGTATCTAGAAACAACTCCCATCAAGGTGAGCCGTGCAAGTAGTCAGCTTGACTTCGATCTCGTGGTGCATGCCTACTCTACCCTTGAGGGCAAAGAGCACGTAGGAGTGGTGCGCATAGCGCAGCATCATACCAATATTGTCTGTGAGCGCTGTGATGATCTGGTCTTGCTTGATATAGCTGTGGAAGACGATCACAGTGAGCCAGAGGCAGTGTTAGAAGAGACTACAGATGCTTCAATAGATCTCAAACAGCAAGATCATGGAGAAGAAACACATGCCAGGCGCACAAAACGCTCCCTCCTGTCGATGGAGGGCATCTGGGATTTTGCGATGACGGTAGATCTTGAAGATCTGCGCCCCCTTATCCAGCGTCAAATTGAATGCAATAGCGCCATTGCCGAGGAGGGCCTGCGAGGTGATTGGGGGGCAAATATTGGAAGCGTGCTTCTAGAAAGCTACGGAGACGATATCAAGACCTACGCCTGTGCATTGGCAGCGGCGGGATCAGATGCGCGTATGAGTGGGTGTGAATTGCCGGTTGTCATCAATTCGGGCAGCGGCAACCAAGGCCTTACTGCCTCGGTACCTCTTATTGCTTACGCAAAGCACTTGGGATCAAGCGAAGAGCAGCTCTTTCGTGCCTTGGTTCTTTCTAACCTTACTGCCATCCACCAAAAGACCGGTATCGGGACGCTATCAGCCTTCTGTGGGGCAGTGTGTGCCGGGGCTGCGGCAGGGGCAGGCATTGCCTATCTAAACGGCGGAACTTATAAGGATGCCGTGCACGCTGTGGTTAATGCCTTATCCATTGTCTCAGGTATGGTGTGTGATGGAGCAAAACCATCTTGTGCGGCCAAGATAGCCTTTTCGGTTAATGCGGGCATTCTGGGCTATGAAATGTATCGTGCTGGCCAGCAATTTTATGGGGGCGACGGTATAGTGAAAAAAGGCGTGGAAAATACCATACAAAGCGTGTGTCGCGTGGGTCGTGAGGGCATGCGCCAAACCAATGAAGAAATAATCCGCATTATGCTGGGGGCTTAGAAAGCGCAGGCTTAAGCAGGAATATAGAACATAATGAAGCGAGCTTTTGTTGGAGAGTGCTAGAGAGTCCTACTTAAACAATTTGCTTTTTGCGGATTTGTACGCTGTGGCATCCAAAGAGGCTTATCTTTGTTGCGGGCATATCTATGCAAGAAAACAGC
>CAYSMG010000012.1:11826-16484 GCA_964432045.1 uncultured Eggerthellaceae bacterium | reverse complement strand
TTTTCCTCAACGACTTTGCGCATATAGGAACGCATCTCCTCTTCACGTTGCATAACTGCAGCACCATCCACTGTTTCACGCTGAGCAATAAAGACCACGTCATCGCCCACCTGAAATTCCTTGGCATCTGCCGCAACCAGCTGTTCTATGGGAAGATCGACTCCGCTTCCTCGGCTCTTAATAACCTCACGTCCAAATTCCAACGCATCAACCTTAGCAATCTTAGCAAGGTAGTCGGCCTGTGTACGATCAACGGGCGTTGCGGTAGGTGACTTAAGTAAGACGGTATCGGTCATGAGCGATGAGAGCATAGCTGCCGCGATAGCAGCCGGAGGCTCAATACCCTCAAGCTGATATTCCAGAGAAATAACCGTCGAAGAAGAACCCAGAGGACGGTTGATAAACTTAATGGGGTTTGCGGTTGCGATGCCGCCTATCCGATGATGGTCGACAACCTCTTCAATTTGTGCGTCTTCGATACCATCAACTGCCTGACGCAGCTCATTATGATCGACCAGTATAACCTTTTGACCAGGCTCTACACGCTCAATCAATTCAGGTTTATCAATATTGTTGCGCTCCAATACCCAGGCAGTTTCAGGAGGAAGGGGACCTAAACAAACCGGCTTATAGACAAACTCGGGCTCCGCCTCATCCAAATCACGACGCACCAATTCATTTTTCAAATGAGCATAGGCTATCGCCGCACAGATCGCATCGTTATCTGGGTTTTTGTGTCCCACAACAATTATGGTTTCTGCCATACCTATTCCTTTCCAAACAAACCAAAGGCAGGTGCCTGTTGCAACAGCAAGAAATACGCTTCTGGGTATCGCAAAAGCAAAACTAGTGTACACCTGTGGTCAAAGTATAATTGCCTTCGTGTTATGCAAAAATGTTTGACACCCACAAGCTCCGCTAAACTCGCAAAAGCACGGGCGAAAGGCGCAGCAGTTGCTGATACCGAGCTTCTTGTAAGCCTTAGCTTTCTTGTAGGCAGCGAGTTTATTCTTGAGACTTCTTAAGACCGAGTTTGTATTTGGTCTTAATTACGCTCGGTCTTAAGCTTGTTGATGAAAGCAAGTTTTTTGACTTTGAATTAGCTGCGCTTTTGAACATATTGCAAGGTCTCTAAGAACAAGAGGCCCTTGCTGCGAAAGGAAACAAGATGGAGCCCTTAGGATTACGTGACATTATTGGGCCAATTATGATTGGTCCTTCAAGCTCACACACAGCCGGTGCCTTACGTATTGCTCGCATGGCTCAACGCTTACTATCAGCACCACCGACAAGTGCACACTTTATCTTGTATGGTTCTTTTGCTCACACCGGCACCGGACACGGTACCGACAAAGCACTAATTGCAGGCCTTTTGGGAATGGATGTCGATGATTTACGCATTCGTGACTCACACTTTTTAGCAAAAGAAGCCGGGCTTGACTTTTCCTTCACCTTTGCAGATAAAGCGCAAGCGGCAGAGCTTGAGCATTCCAATACAGTTGATATTCACCTCACCGACGTAAATGGGCAAAAAATTGAAGTAAGAGGGGTAAGTACAGGAGGTGGAGCTGCAGCAATCCGACGCATCGACGGTGTTGATGTCGATATATCAGGCAAGCGAAGTAGCTTGGTAATACATCAAAAAGATACACCGGGCGTGCTTGCTCATATTGCCCAGTGCCTTGCCCAAGCACAGATCAACATTGCCACCACACATCTGTATCGCACCCGACGTGGCCTTGATGCCTACACGGTAATGGAGGTAGATGGCCTCATATCCGATGCCACCAAGACCCTCCTTTGTGAGCATCCTCAGATATATGACATACGTCTAATTCCCGCCGATCTTTCCACGCCGCCTTCTTTGCCAACAAACACCAGCGGGGTGGATAAGCAAGAGAAAGCCTTTGCCGCTTGCGATTTTTCCACTGCCCATGAGCTTCTTTTGCACTGCCAAGAAAACCACTCTTCAATTTCTGAGGCATTCCTTAAGCGCGAACAAGCGCTTTGTGCCCTTGAAGAAGGCCCTGATGAAATAGATGATTACCTAGATAGGGTCTTGGAGGTAATGCGTGATGCGGCCACCACCCCCTTAAAAGAGGCCAAGACTTCGATGGGAGGTCTTATAGGGGGTGAGGCACACCAAATCGCCCAAGCCTGTAAAAATGGTACAGCGGTAATAGACGGCATCGCGGCTGATGCACTGGTAGGAGCCATGGCCGTTCTTGAAACCAATGCATGCATGGGACGCATTGTTGCCACCCCCACTGCTGGCTCCTCCGGAGTTTTACCAGGCGTGCTTCTAGCCCTTGCAAAACATCGAAATTTAGATAGCGACACTTTAAAACGCGGAGTGCTTTGCGCAGGAGCCGTTGGATATTTGATAGCCCGCAAAACAGCGGTATCGGGCGCAGAAGGCGGATGTCAAGCCGAAATAGGAACGGCTGCCGCTATGGCAGCAGCTGCCGCTGTAGAGATGAGTGGAGGAAGCCCCAAACAAGCCCTCGATGCCGCATCAAATGCTCTTTGTTCACTCATGGGGCTGGTTTGTGACCCAGTGGGGGGACTGGTAGAAATACCCTGCCAAAAGCGTAACGGTGCCGCTGCCTGCATTGCGCTTTCCTGTGCACAAATGGCTCTTGCTGGCATAACAAACCTCATACCCTTTGACGAGGTAGTCGATACCCTTGATGCCGTAGGTAAAAGCCTGCCCTTCGAACTGCGCGAATCGGCTCTTGGGGGCATTGCGGCGAGCCCTTCAGCCTGCGCGTGGTGCAATAAGCAAGCCTAAAGTGGAAGCTTTTCGGCTTATCCTGATGCAATGACAGAGATAAAGACAGAAGAATTTAATCAGAGGTCTTCAAATGCGACACTTTTTAGCGCCCACTTTGAAAAAGCTGTCAGTCTTGCCCGTCAAGCAGAGCTAGTACTTCGCATTGATGAGGGGATCTGTGTACTTGAAGACAAGAACATGCAACTGAAGCTTGATTTTCGCAAGCTTATCCCCCGCCTTGCACCAAATAAACTCTCGCAAGAGCTTTTAGTACGCGCAGCGCATCTTAAAAGCAAAAACATACACTCCTTGAAACCTCTTGCCATAGACGCTACTGCCGGCCTTGGCGAAGATTCCCTCCTTCTTGCTGCTTCGGGTTTTCGTGTAAAACTCTACGAACGCAACCCTGTGGTGGCTGTTTTGCTTGCCGATGCTCTCAAGCGAGCAGCGCAGATACCCGAGCTTGCCGAGATTGTCGAAAACATGGAACTTCAAGTACAAGACAGCTGTGATGCCCTAGCCCAACTTAAACAAAGGCCTGATCTTGTATACCTTGACCCAATGTTTCCCGCGCGCAAAAAGAGTGCCTCGGTAAAAAAGAAATTCCAACTCCTCCAAAAACTCGAACGCCCCTGCGAGGAGGCAGAGGCGCTTCTTAAAGCTGCTATCGCAAGCCACCCACATAAGGTGATTGTTAAGCGCCCCCTAAAAGGGGACTTTCTTGCCGCGATGCAAGTGAGCTATTCAGTTGAGGGCAAAACCGTTCGCTACGATGTACTAAATTTGCCCTAAGGCAAAACAAACTTAAGAGAATCAAAGCCCCCGTAAGCAGGCCTGTATTTTTCAAAACTTAAGACTTTGAGTACTTCACAAATGCGAACGTTTGTTCTATCATTATGAGAAACAAAAACAGTGAGCGAAGCATGCAGGTTCATATGGAAACCCGGGACCGACTTGAGCCAATGCGGGAAGGAGTACCATGTTTTCTGAGACCCCCACCCTTATCAGCTGTCTTGATGCAATTGATGAACTTGGCGATACGCAAAATGCTCTGCAGGGGCTTTCCACCTTTGCGCTTTCTCTTGCCGTTTCCGATTTGCCTGATAAAGACTCCCTTGTCTTCTTGGCAAATGTCTTGTCGTATTGCGCGCTTTCTATAGATGCGGCCTGCTCGCGCCTAGAGCTTGTCTACGATTAGCGCATGAGGTCACCTTTTTGCAGATTGTGGCAATTTTTCTGATATAAGAGACACTAAGGTGATCCGGGCTTGATATACGCTAGGAGAAAAATGCAAGAAAAAGTATTCAACAACGAAAAAAATTGCCACTATTTCACCCTTAATGACGGCAAGCAGATTCCCTGTATTGGTTTTGGCACCTTTGAGCTGAAGGAGGGAAAAGAAGCAAAAAAAGCAGTGCTTGATGCGCTTGCCGTAGGTTATCGAATGATTGATTGCGCTCGTTTATATGCCAACGAAAGAAGTGTTGGGCAAGCCCTAAGGGAAAGCAGGCTGGCACGCAAAGATATTTTTGTGACCTCAAAGGTATGGAATGACCGGCAGATAGCTGGCCAGGATGAGGTACGCCGCTCGGTTGAAGAGAGTCTTGAAGCGCTGGGTATTGACCAGTTGGATTTACTTTTAATCCACTGGCCTGTGCGCAACTGTTTTAAGGCCACCTGGGAAACCTTCCAAAGGCTCAAAGAAGAAAAGCTCACAAAATCAATTGGGGTTTCGAACTTTCTGAAAAGTCATTTGGAGGAGCTAATAAACGACGGTGATGAGGTTCCTGCCGTCAATCAAATAGAATTCCACCCCTACTTACAAGATGCCGAAATTCTTTCATACTGCGCAGAGCACCAGATTCTTATTGAGGCTTGGTCACCT
>CAYSMG010000012.1:9329-11726 GCA_964432045.1 uncultured Eggerthellaceae bacterium | reverse complement strand
ACCATTGAAGGTGTTGACCCTGTTCACTTCAACGAAACTCTGAAAGGTATTAGCTCCCCACACAACTGAGAAGCACAAAAGGCACAAGAGGTAATGCAAGCCGTCGCGCGGCCAGCATATAAAAATGCCGCTTTTTTTAGCCTCAAGCTTCTAAAGCGTTAGAATAGGCATTCGCATGTATCTCAACAATGGAGGAAAATAATGGCAAGCCAAAGCTTTACGCTTACTTCTTATGAACCGGTGTATGCGGTATGCGAAGAAGTAAGAATACCTGAAGAGCTTATTAAACAACAGGCACTTCGCTGGCTCCAGCTTAATGTCGCCCAAGAAGGCCAAGAAGCGAAACTTAACGACAGCTGGGTAGAGAAGCATACCGAAGACTTTAATAGCGTTGAAGAGCTGCTCATCTTTATTCGTTACAACATGTATCGCGACAATCGAGAGGCACAGCAGCTCGCCGACCAAGATGTCATTTGCAAAGAGCTCTCGAAGCGTCTTGTGGAAGAGCTCCCCGAAGACCTTGTTGAAGAATCGGTATATGCAGCGCAAATTCGCTTAGAAGACATGGTGTATCGCAGTGGTAAGACCATAGAGTCATTCTGCAAAGAACGCGGTATCACCGAAGAACAGCTACGCGAGGATGTGCGTGAGCGCGCCATTCAAAGCCTGAAAGAGGACTCGGCGCTGGCTGCCTGGGCAGCTCATCGCAATTACACGCTTGAGCCGGAAGATTTTTACGCCATCATTCCCGGGGACAGCATTCAGGACAAAGCTCACAAGCGTCGCCAAATTGAGCTTGAAGGACGCTTAGCTCCCATGGAAGAGTATGCTTTAAAAACTAAGGCACTTAGAGAAGTAATGGAAAACGCCATGATTAAGCGCCGCCCCACCGATGAAAAGTGGCTGCGTTATGGAGATGCAAGCGCTGATGTATTACAGGCAAACAAGCAGTTCCCCGATAGCTTCGTATCGCTTTAAGACAAGGCCTGTCATTTCTTGTATGGGCAGAGTCCCATCAGGGGGGATATCTTGAATTCCCCCGTTCTATTACCTTTTAAACACGAAGGGCCGCAGGAAAACCTGCGGCCCTTCGTGTTTATTCAAATAAAGAACAAGTCCTAGCGGAAATCCTCCCCCATATCGCCACCAAGAAGCTTGCTTTGCTGCTTTAGGTGCTCTGCCTTTTCCTGGGCAGAAGAAAAGTTTTCCGGCGCATCTTCAATTTCAAGAATCTCCACCTCAAAAGTAAGGGACTTGCCTGCCAAAGGATGATTCAGATCAAAGATCGCCTCGCCATGCTCCCTATCAAGTTCAATCACGGTAGCGGGAATAGGTGATCCATCTTCGCTATTAGATAACCACACCCGCTTTCCCGGATACAGGTCAGGAACCGGAATCTGCTCGACTGGAATACGTGCCGTATAATCCTCGAGATACTCACCATAAGCCTCATACTCATTAATGGTAAAGGTCTTCTTTTCACCTACCTCATTCATTTCTAAAATGGCAGCCTCAAAGCCATCGATGGCCATATCCATGCCAGTCTGAAACTTCATAGGTTCCTCAGTGGTGGCATAACCAAAAACACTTCCATCATCTAATTTACCGGTATAGATTAAGGTGACCGTAGAACCAAGTTGCATTGTTGCTCCCTTTCCCGTTTGTTCTACTTAATTCCTGCTCATACTAAGACCTCATCAGGTCTCTTTAAGCCTCATCCTCTGATGCCTTTTGCTCTTCAACTGTTACCTCGGCATTATCTACCAACCAGCGCGTAGCTTTTTGCTGGCGGCACATCTTGCGGATATCGGCCATGCGATACGCCTTTTCCCAGGCCTCACGTGTTTGGTCTTGCTGGGTTCCACCCTCAAACATCTTATCGATATCTTCGTCTGTTACCTCAAGATTTTCATGCCTGAAAACAGCTTCAAGAAGGCAGTCAATCGCAGCACGACGCCGGGCCTCAGTTGAAACCTGCTCTTTCATCTTTTCGCCATCAAGACGGTTATGCAAGAGCCAATCCTGAAGATTGGTGCCCTGGTCTTCTAAGGAGCGCATAAGTTCACGACCAACATCCTGGCGAATAAAATCGATATAGTAGCTTGGCACTTCTCCCGCAAGTCTTGGTATGGCAGCATCTATAACGCGGTCAACCATAAGCTTGGGAAGATCCTTGCTCTTTTGCATATTGATATTTCGCCGAAGCTGCGTGCGCATATCCTCCACATCCGTGCACCCAACTTTTACAGCAAAGTCATCGTTTACCTCAGGTAGGACCATCCGACGAAAACCCACTACCTCAACAACTGCATGCAAGTCACCATTGCCTAAAGCAGGGCTTCCATCCTCGTTTTTTGCCTCGAAGTCAAATTCTTTCGTCTCCCCCACCTTTGCACC
>CAYSMG010000012.1:0-9229 GCA_964432045.1 uncultured Eggerthellaceae bacterium | reverse complement strand
GCAACTTCTCCCGATACCGTAAAGCTAAAAAACTTGCCTTCTTCGACACCCTGACTCACATTAAACTGCGGCTCTGAAAGAAAAATAACATCGGCGTCATCAATGGCCTTAAGGGCATAACGACTAATAAGTTTTTCAGCTACTCCACCCATAGCTTTTTCATGACCGCCAACCGCCTGCTCAAGCACCTGACGCGGAGCCTTGCCCTTCCGAAAACCGGGGATGTCGCGCTGGGCAACTTCTTTGAAAAACTCATCCACGCTGGCATCTACCTCTTCAGGCGAAGCAACAAGGGTAATAACAAGTTCCTGACGTTCTCCGTCGTCTTCACGTACGGTATCTTTTACTTCCACTGTTTCACTCCGGTATTTTCATTTCATCCCTTTTTTATCTGCCCAGATAATCTAGCAGATAAACAGCTCCCTCTCGGCTGCAAAGATTTATTCTACTATAGGAAACAGTAGTAGAGCGAGAAAGTCTACGAAGCGTAATCCACAGCGATAGCTCCAGCCCCAAATACACCCCAAACACGACAAGCGCGAGCCTGCTTGTGACTCACATAAAAACTCGCTAAGATGATGATTGCTACCACGTAAAGGGGGTTTATCAATGGATACCACTCGCAGTGTTCAAGACTCTGCCATAGACGCCCTCACCTCCCTATTTACGAACATTCTTGCCTCTAAGAACAATACTAATTTTGAAGATTTGGAACGCGAGGTCATCGAGGTGGGACACGCTGCCATCGCAAAAGCACTTGGCAAAACCCTCGAAAACCTTGATGTGGCCCTCTGCTCAAATCTACCCCAGGGAACACATATCCACGACCTGCGCCGACGTACCTTAGTAACTGAGGTAGGCGATGTAAGTTTTACCTACCACCGAGCAAGAAATGAAGAGGGCTTTACCTATGCACCTTTGGCGACAAGTCTGGATTTGCCAACAAGCCGCCAACTTTCCCCTGGTGCTCTTTCTTTTCTCGTGGCACTTGGCTCGAATGTCTCGTATCAGAAGGCAGCTGAACTCTTGGCTCGAAAGGGAGGCTCCCAGGTGAGCGCCATGACAGTAATGCGCAGCCTTAAAGACGAGGCGCGAAACAAAGCAGTACAAAATCCTCCCGCAAGCAAAGCAAAGCTCCCTCAAAAGAAAAGGGCAGAGTCCTCGCTGGGCAATATGGTAGAGATAGATTGCAAAACTCCGAAGCTTTCAAGAGATGAGAGCTACTTGGCCAAAGAGTTTCAAGTAAACCCAGAAAAACGTCCTTGGGCGAGTATGCGCTCTTTTTTCTCCTCTCTTAATCTTGTAAAGCCCTCATCCCGACAAAGAAGAGGTACGAGTGGACGTTATTTGCGCATACCACTTGCGCAGAAAGGAAAAACCATGGGATCCTACGAACGCGAACAGCAACTCATAGCAGCCGGAAGTGCCCAGCGCGGCTATACGGCACAGCAGTACTTCGCTGAACTAGACGCTCACTATGATGAGGAGCTTTCCTCTCTCACCCACCGACCCGATTACAGCAAAACACTCTTTGCGCCCGAGCATGACGATATCTATCGCGAATTTTGTGCCTATGTCGACCTTCCCAAGCCTCGCTATTTCGACCTTATTGAAAACCCCCTTCGAGTTGAAGGTTTCTCGGCAGCCGATGTCTATTTCGCTATGAAGTCGAAAAATCCGCGCATTGTCGAAATTGATGGCGCTGCTGTCTACAACATGCTCGTAAAACTCCGCACCCAGCCTGAAATTGCCAAACGCGTTCTTGACTTTCGTCCAACTTGCTACCAAAACGGCTGCGGAAAAGGAGATGCTGCCTTCGATCGCGGCCTCTACGCTTCAAGCACAGGCAAATAGCCAAGATTTTCCTTCTTTTTATGAGTAAGCATGCTTCCCAAAAGGCTCAAAGGGTTCAAAGGGCGACTCACAGCCGCCCTTTTAAATCGCGCCGCACTCTTACTTCTGAGAGACCAGCAACACTGCCCCAGAAATCTTGCGCAAGGGTTCTGTACTATTTCTTTCGTACGTAAAGAGAAACTGCCTTAAAGTTCACATCTTCGCTGCTGGGAACTGTATCAACCTTTGAACCCGGCTTGTAGCCACGCGAAGCTTCAACTTCATACTCATCCTCAATGGAAGGCTCAGCAAAACCTGCCGCTTCAAGCCAGGCCCAATTTTCCTCTTTTGTACGCGCCGCCTGAATGCTATTACCCATCTCGCGCGCGGCATTGACCACCCGCTCATCACGAGGAGCATCAGCAAGCACAGTTTCCATCACCAAAAGCCCACCAGGACGCAGTACCCGCGCAAACTCCTTTATGGCAAGCGCTTGATCATAGAAAAGCGTCATGACGTTGTTGACGTATAAGATATCCATGGTTTGGGTTCCTATGCCAGCCCCAATAAGATCTTCAGGAAAGGCTAGGCGAAACTCCATGTTGTTTCCCTTGAGACCACTGTCATGCCAGGCGCGAGTCATTCCATCCTGCGCTTCGGCAATGTATGCCTCATTCCAATCAACACCCATGGCACTGCCTTGATTTCCCACCATGGCGCTGATTTTATAGACACCGCGCCCTCTTCTGCAGCCAATATCCAAGACGCGCTTGCCCTTTAGTTCTGAAGTCGGCAAAAGCATTTTACAGACGCTTGCAAAACCATATTCAAATTTCTTATTGGAGTAGTGCGCAGCAAGATTTTTGCGTAATGTTGCAGCCTCTGCCTTCTTAGAAGAAATAGATGTGCCAGCAGAAAGCCCAGCTGCACCTGCCGAAGGTGCTGGTGCCGACAAGGCCCCAGCGCTCCCAGTACTGGAAGTAGAAATAAGCCCGTCTTGCTCAGCTTCTTGAGCCTCATCAATCTTGCGTTTGAGCTCTTCCAGCATGTTGGCACGCTCCACCAAGCCCATCCGCGCAGAATCAACCTGCAGTTCAGTATTATGCTTGTAATAGGACTCATTACCATAATGGGCTATGAACTGCGTCGTTGATCTGCGGGTGGAAAGTTCTGCCATAAAGACCAGCATCTCACGAGCGCTGAAGCATTTTTCAATAAAATCGAAGGCACAATCTATCTGTGCGCTTACTGCCTGTGAGGCAGGCTGAATCTTTCCTACGAGCTCTTTATAAACCTTTTCGATAAGCGAAAAAGCCTCCTGTCCCTCACTGACTCTTGCCACCATGCAGCGTGTTACAAAGTCACGCAGGGAAGCTATCACGAGGCGTTCTCGTTTTATCGTATTTTGGGACATGGTCCCAGAAGCCACCTTACGATTCAGCTCGGCTTCGCGTTTTGAAATGCGTACGCCCAAAACCTCCTCAACCTGGGTACCCCCCTCTAAGATCTCGCCCTTTACCTCGCGCAATATATCGCGCAGGCTCAAGGCGATACTTTCCTGATCAAGTACCTCGTTGCATTTGCGCGCCAAGCTGTCCAACAAAAGCCCTATCAGAGCCACTCGCTCATCAAAGGAAGCCTGTTTTGCCCGCTCGGTAATACTCCCGCTTGCCTGTCCTGCCAGAATAGAGTCAACCTGATAATCCGAGCGATACTTCTGAAACAGCGTGTAGTACACCGCAAAGGCATCGGCAATTTCATCATCGCGCAAAAACTGAACGAAGAGCTCCCGATTGACCGGCTTATCCATTTCTTCATACAAAGCCATTACCTGCGCCAAGTCTTCCCAGGCACGCGCCGTAACAAAGGCCTTGCCACCGCCGGGCTTGCTTTCCACCTTGTAGAAGCATTCCTTTTTTGCCTCAAGGAAGGTGGTTACTGCCGGGTGCAAACCCTTCTCTTGGGCGTAGAGCTTCCACGCCTCATACTCAGGCTCAACCTCTATCGCACGAAGACGATCCAAGGTAACAATATCAAACTCATGAACTGAGCGATTGTACTCGGGAGGGTTACCTGCACATACCACTACCCAGCCTTCTGGCACCTTGTGTTTTCCAAAGGTCTTAAACTGCAGAAACTGCAGCATGGAAGGATACAGAGTCTCTGAAACGCAATTAATTTCGTCTAAAAAGAGAATACCCTGGCGAATACCGGTCAGCTTCATGTAGTCGTAGACGGAGGCCACTATCTCAGACATGGTGTATTCGGAGGCATCATAGGAAATGCCGTCAAACTCATGGTGTTCAATGCGTGGCAAACCCAAGGCACTCTGGCGCGTATGATGCGTCATAGAATACGACACAATGCCAATCCCTAGCTCTTGTGCAATTTGTTCCATGATGGCAGTTTTGCCAATACCTGGAGCACCCAGCAAAAAGATAGGGCGCTGATGGACTGTTGAAATAATGGGAAGCCCAGCCTCATCTTTTTTCAAATAGGCCTCAACAGCATCTTTTATCTGCTGCTTTGCAGTTTGGATATTCATACGCTCTATCCTTTCTAGAATCCTGCCAGCCGTCCTTTCCGATAGCTGACGCAAGCTTCTGTCCTTGATCTTGTATACCTTGTCGCTTTATCGCATCTTGACCGATACCCACTAACCTCAGCCTTTTCTTTTTGCAGCCTTCTTCTCAATCTTTGGCTTCAAAGGTCTCCAGATAGGTGGCTTTTCAGATCTCTCTTTCTTTTCCTGCTTTAAGGCCTTGGAGTTTACACCTCAAGACTACTTATCCCCGCCTCATCAACAACTACCTTCATAGCCCAGGGAGGAACGGGAGGCAGCTCGCGACCATCCTCATCCATAAAGACAAAGGCGGCATCATAGCTCGGTGGCTTTTCAGGAAATTGGCCTAAACCATCCGTGAAATAAATAAGTCCCTTCAGATCACGCAGCTCACCTTGCCCTTGAAGCATCTCGACATAATCAAAGGCAGGACGAAAATCAGTCCCTCCAAAACCGCGCACACTAAAATCCTGCATCAGGGTGTCAATATCACCTAGATTGGTGATTTTCTGATCAGTCTGCACCCTTGCATCACACTGAATCAAGTGGATATTCACTTCTCGCGCATAGTCTTGCGAGCTATTAAGAATATCGAAGGTGTGCTGCAAAAAACGCTGAACTAACTCGCCTTTCACTGATTCAGAGGTATCAATCACGATGGCGAAATCGCAAATCCTGTGAGTCTCCTGATACTCCAAAAGCTCAACGAGAGGCATATTGCCATAAAGATCAAGTCCGTAGGTGTAATACAGGTAGTCAAACTCATCGTGATTAAGCTGCATCTGTTCGCTTACCACCATGAATTTGCGCAGGAAGTCGGTGTAGGCATAGGTTTTTCTGTTGGCAAAACTAAGATTCACTAAAAAGGTCCCCGCTTCTTCCCCCCATTCCTTGGAAAAAGTCTCGAGGTTCATCTCAATTTGCTTGGCAATTTCTTCCCACTCTTTTTCCTTTTGCTCGGGTTCGCTTCCCGACTCATCTTCTACGGCATCTGCCGCCGAAACATCGAGTGCTCCCCCGTCATCGCTTTCATTCTGCTCTTGGCTCTTTTCGCTTGTTTCATCCTGCTCAGACTCTTGCCTTGTTTGAGAGCTAGACTTGTCATCCTGCTCTGATTCTTTCTCAGGAGCATCTGCAGGGTCTGCTTCTCCCTGAATTTCCATCTTCAAATCTTCAGAGTTGTTCTCGGAATCGTCTTGCTCTTCTTCCTCTGAAGTTTGCCCAGCGCCTCTCTCTTGTTTATCTGGATCGTCTTGTTTATTAGCATTGCTGGAAGGCCAAGCTCCATGATCATCACGCTCGAAAAGACTTCGCCACTGAGCCAAGACACTCGGTCCAAGGCCTCGGTAGTGCTGCCCTTCGGCTGTTGCATTTAAAGCCTTGATCAGTAAGTACAGCTTCCCCGGCACAAGACGACCCACCATCATCTGCATCTGGTTTAAAGCATCGCGACGCAGATCGTCATCTTCACTGAGAAAACGGGTACCACATAGATCCATAATGGCGCTTTCAACCAAGATATCGCAGGTCAAACCCCAGGCATCAAGATCATCATGGTTCTTATCAAAGGGATGACGAAACACGCAGTGCATAACCATGTGCAAATAATCACGTACTGATTCTTCAAATGACTGACGAAAGCGCCCAATAACGCGAGGCGGATCATAATAGACCTGATTCGTATCGGTACTGAGGGGATAGCGTGACCCCGCACGCAAAGGAGCAAGGTTCATTCTCCAAAGGGCAAGATCCAAAAAACGAAACTTCATCATCAATTGTGTGCGACACTCATCTAAAATATCTGCCCCAAGAAGATCCTCCTCGCGGCGACGTTGCATCTTAGTATCACTGGTAGAGATTTCTGACATCTTTGCATCCTATTTCTTTATAAGTCGAAATCGAAGGCACTACCACCAAAGCGTGTCCGCTTTGCTTCAAACAGATATCCCGTAAGCGAGGCATCTTGCACCGAAGCAACACTTCCAATAATTTCATTGATGTTATCGGCATGAATAAAACCCAGATCCATCAGGTCATCAAGACTGTTTCGATCATCTCGTTTTGCAAGTTCTTTGCAAATTGCTTCTATGTTGATCTTAAGCACGCGCTCACAAAGGCTCCGATTGACCTGGGTAAGAAAAACCGGGTCTTTAAGTCGTTCTAAGATGCGCAGCGTTTGTTCGTACAATTCAAGTCGAGCAACATTCAGCGGGTCAAAACTACTTGCGTTAACAATGGCGCTATCGTAGTGCTCAAACAAAACAGCAGGATCAACATGATCTGGCACACTTAAGGCCAGCATTTGTTGCTGAGCACTGCGATCGGTATCGGGAAAATTCAGAGTAAAGCTTCTATGACCCTGATAAGCCTGCTGCAGATCAACCGTGATAAAGGGTACAAGTCCATCTACAGCCAATCCGCGTATACCAACCGTTTCAATCTTGTCTGAAAGATGCAGCTTTTGAATTCCTTTTACCCCATTAAAGGCATAGGGAGCTATTTCATTTACCTCTGGTGGAATGGTGATTTCATCACTGGTACCCAGGCATAAAAGCACACGGGAGCTCTTTGTGCTCTTATGCTCAAGTAACAAGGAACCATCAAGGTAAAAACGTGCATTGCACTTATTTAGCTCTACAGCATGAAGAGAGGGATTGCTTCCATGATGCGCGCCATAACTTATTAAGGCGTTAAGACCTAGATACTCAAGCGAGTCCGGAAGATGAATTTGTTGCAGTTCGGTATCTAAAAAAGCCTCTTCTCCAATGGAGACTATTGAATTGGGAAGCTGCATTCGCCATAGGTTTCGACAGGCTTTAAAAGCCCGACTTCCTATTTTTTTCACACCTTCAGATAGACAGGCTTCCTCTAAAGAAGCATGTGAAAAAAAGGCTTCATCGGCCACTTCTATTGTCTGCTCATGAAAATGATAAGTTGTGATGTGGGGATTCATCATTCGCAAGAAAATAAGACCCTCTGAACATTTTTGGTATAGGCCCCCTTGTTCATCGAGTAAAAGAAAGGGAGAGGTCTTATCGATGGTAAAACTTGCATCTGATCCGGTATAACATAAGGGCGCGCCTGCAGCTAAGGGATAAGCGATTGATTCAACGGTGGCCGGCAGGTGCAGACTTTGTATTTGGGTCCCTGAAAAGGCATGCTGCCCTACTTCCCGCACCTCACAATCAAGGCTTACCCTGCTTAAATGAGAGCAATTATAGAAGGCTTTCTGTGATATGTAGCGCAAAGATGCTGGTGCGCGAAATTCGGTAATAGCAGTATTGGCGCAGGCAAATTCCCCCAAAACTTCAAGCGATTCAGGAAAGATAATCTCCTCAAGTTCTGAGTAGTTACTAAAGCCCTTTTTGGCGATTTTACGGCAGCCATCTAAAACCTGATATGTTTTTTGCGGTATGGCCAGAGCTACCAGCAAGTCATTCTCGCGAGAGTACAAGGCGTAGCCATCACTCATTAAATAAGGATTTGTCTCATCTACTACCACTCGTTCAAGCTTGCTTTTCGAAAAAGCACCGGGAACAATCTGGGAAGTTCCAGCACCAATCTCTAAAACCCTTAGAGCTTCTAAGTCAAAAATAGAAGAGTCAATCCGGGTAAGCTGGCCGGGTAAGCGCAGCTGCCTAAGAGAAGTACAATTACGCAGCCAATGAGAGTCAAATTTCGTCACATAGGGCGGAAAGAAAATAGAGCTTAGCTTACGGCACTCTCTAAAAGCACAAAAGCCAATGGATATGAGCGTGTCAGGGCAATACACAGACTCAAGTTCTGGCTTATAAGCGCAGGCATCATCAGCTAAGGCCACCACTGGCTTGTCTTCTATAAAAGAAGGGATGTGTACGACAGGTGGCAGAGATTCGCAGGCCTCTATGCGAATACTGCCCCCATCCAAAACCACATACTGCCAACTTACGCCTTGCGAATCCTTAAAACACCGGCGCTCTGAGGCTCTTGCTTTCTCAGCCTGTTCCGCCTGCTCAAGAACCAGACGACGCAACTGAAGACGCTCTTCTATCGTGTTACCAAGTTGAAATAGAGCAAGACCATCGCTTAAGGCCATCTTTGCAAGTCCCCTATGCCGGTATGAGAGTAAAAGACACCCTAGAGGGCTTTAGTTCTATTTCAGCACTGCTCATAAGGGGCATTAAGGCCAAAATAGAAGCCAATATTTAATCAATCGTCCAAGGAGCGCCAGCCGGATTAAGCTTACGGCGACGAGAAAGTTCATCAGCGTAAATAATGCAATAGCGCAAGCCTTTGAGTGTCACATACAGACTTGCTACCTCATGCTTAGTCCCATGATTGAAAACCTCATAGGTAAGGAGTTCACGATCAATCATAGGTTGATAAATTGGCGAATCAACTATCTTTTCCAACAAGACATTAGTCGACTGACGACCAAGCTCATCTTGCTTCAAAGTGATGTTATATAAGATGTCTTCCTGCTCAGCTGTTAAGCGACCAAGCTCTTCAATCTCAGCAAGAATCTCTTCTTTGGTAGCCATTAGGTAAATCCTCCCATTAAGACTGAGCTATTTTTTCAGAGAATAAGAAGAAGTGAAATCCTTGTCAACACTTCCCCCCGAGATGTTATGAAGCTAAATGCCCCCACTAGAGGTCACTACCTTAAAAAAAAGCCCGCTCTAAAAGAGCGGGCTTTCTGGAACATAGTTCTAGCGAAAACTAGATGCCAGCAAATCCCTTGGAAGGATCGCTTGCACCAACGCCCTGATCGGAGTCGCCAGCTTCATTACCAGTGCGCTTCGTAGAGGTGTAGCCACCCCAAGCACGAGCTATATACTTGCCCTTCACAAAGAA
>CAYSMG010000011.1:1272-16575 GCA_964432045.1 uncultured Eggerthellaceae bacterium | reverse complement strand
AAGCTCTTGTCCCTGCAAAGTAGTTGTGAGAGGCAAGGGCTTTTTTCTTGCCCCGTCCTTGAGGTCGAGAGGAAGTGGACCATCATGCAGTTGACCGACGAACAGTTTTCCCTTCTAAAAGAGCAGTTCAAAACCCTAAAGGAACGCTCCCCCTTTTATGCAGAGAAGTTTGACGGCATCGATTTATCCGATGTACAAACCCAGGCCGACTTCGAAAAGCTGCCCTTTTCTGAAAAGGCTGACCTGCGCGAAGCCTATCCCTTGGGTCTACAAGCAGTACCCGATGAAGAGATAGTGCGCATCCATAGCTCATCAGGAACTACCGGAACGCCGGTTATCATCCCTTATACCCAGCAAGATGTTAATGACTGGGCAGTACAATTTGCCCGCTGCTACGAAACAGCAGGCATTACCAACACCGACCGCATTCAAATAACTCCTGGCTATGGTCTGTGGACCGCAGGTATTGGCTTTCAATTGGGCGCTGAACTTTTGGGAGCTATGGCAATCCCTATGGGTCCGGGCAATACCGAAAAGCAACTGCAGATGATGCAGGATATGAAATCTACTGTCTTGGGCGCAACTAGTTCTTACGCTCTTCTCTTGGCGGAAGAGATTAATAAGCGCAATTTGCGCGATAAGATTTATCTGCGCAAAGGAGTTATTGGTTCCGAGCGCTGGGGCGAAAAGATGCGGCGTCGTATAGAGAACGAATTAGGCGTTGAGATTTTTGACATCTACGGACTAACCGAGGTCTATGGCCCGGGCATTGGTATTTCCTGTCACGAGCATGCTGGCATGCATGTGTGGAGTGACTTTGTCTACATTGAAGTGGTAAATCCAAAAACGGGCGAGGTTGTGCCTGATGGTGAGACGGGCGAGCTGGTCCTCACTACCCTGCGCAAGCAAGGCGCGCCACTCATTCGTTACCGCACCCATGACCTTACGCGGATTATCCCTGGTGCCTGTAAGTGCGCCCACGGCGATAAGCATCCGCGCATTGATACGCTGACGGGCCGCACTGACGATATGTTTAAGGTTAAGGGCTGCAATATGTTCCCGGCACAGGTGGAGGATGTTATTGCCATTACCGATGGAGCTAGTTCGGAATACCAGGTGATGATAGAAAATATATCGGGTCACGACATCCTGACCGTTTTGTTTGAAACGTCGCTTGAGGGTGAGGAAAAAAAGCGCTGCGAAGAAGAGCTTGCCGGAATCTTCAAGGCGAAGATCGGCTGTACACCTGATGCTGTGGGTGTACCCCTGGGCGAGCTTCCTCGCAGCGAAAAAAAGACCAAGCGTATCTTCGACAGCCGCTACTAAGGGACAAAGGTGTGTCTCTGGCGAAATAGGAGACACACCTCTAAAAAGCAGAGAGCGCGCGCCCATTAAGGCAGAAGATACGCTCCCGGCAAAGCAAAAGACGCGTCTTTAGAAAAGCAAAGGGTGTGCGTCCTGCTTTGCCGGGTGTATGCTCCCGGCAAAATAAAGGATGCACTCCCGGTAAGGCAAGGCGAATAAGAACCCTACTTATGGTAGGGTTCGCCGCGAGAAATTTTACAGGCGCGATAAAGCTGTTCAAGGAGGACCACCCGGGCGAGGTTATGCGGTAGGGTGATAGCTCCAAAAGATAAGGTTTCGTCCGCGCGGGCATGAATTGTATCGTCTACCCCATCAGAACCACCAATAACAAAGACAAGATTGCTTTTCCCCTGAAGAAAAAGGTCGTCAAGGTGTTTCGAGAAGTTCTCGCTTGAACGCTGCTTTGCGTGAATATCAAGCAGGATAAGGTATGCCTGCGAAGGAAGGGCGGCCTGAATTGCCTCTGCTTCCTTGCGCTTAGCTGCTGCAATACCACCAAGGCGGCCTGGGTCGGCATCGGGCACCTCTTTGACTGTGGTCCGCAAATAGGGTTGCAGGCGTTTGAGATATTCATCGCAGGCAGTCTTCCAAAAAGCTTCTTTAAGCTTGCCTACTGCCACTACGGTGCATGCCATCTTCGCTCCTTTTTGCGTCCACTGTAGCTTCAAAGAAGCACTCTTAGAGAAGGGGCTTCAAAGAAGCGGCATCGGGGAAGTTACCGAGAAGTTTAGTCCTCAATCCTTGGCTTAAAGAATGATGCCGAACTCGTCTTTCAGTAATTGGTGCAGCTGTGCATCATCTTCAATCTGCAGCGTCTCGCTTTTCTGCTTGCTTACTCGAGTGAAGGCGTTGGCAGTAATGGACTTATTACCATCGGGCGTGCGGAGATTCACCATGCGCCATTGGGTAAACACCGACAAGGGGCTGGTAGCGCAAAAATGAGACAGAACCACAAAGTCAGTCAGCTCCATTGGCTCATCTAAAAAGGCAACCACGGGCACGGGCGTGCGCTCGGGCTTTCCTGTGGCGCGGGCGTCTTCAAGTTCTTGAGTGTTTCCCAGATAAAACAGCTTCCACCAGCTGCCCTTATCCCTTTGTATTTTGAAGGTCTGCCCGTGCGAGCTTACTTCGTATCCGTCTATAAGCGGGATTGAACAAGGAGGCATGGGTCCACCATAACCCACATCGCAAAAAAGTTTCTGCCCATCGAGTGAGACTATAAGAGCCCGGTGCGTGAAGGGGTATATATAGCCGCGATCCTTAAGACTGCGTCCCACACAGGGCGTAACTTCGTAGCCAATTTCTGTAAGAAGGGCATGGAAGAGCGCGTTAAGCTCAAAGCAGTAACCACCGCGCGCACTGCAAATAATTTTCTTGAAAAGATCGCCGATTCCTAAAGAAACATTGAGCTGTTTCTCGAAGATGTCGAGGTTTTCAAAAGGAATGCTGCACTGATGAGCGTAAATAATCTCGTCCAGCAGGGCCTTGTCTTTAGGACCAGTAGGAGCCTTCATTCTAAGGCGTTGCCAATATAGGTCGCGGTTTGGTAGAGGTTCGTACAGCTTCTCAAGCATATGCTGTCCTCCTGTTTGTTTCTTTTGCGCCAAGGCGCTTTTGGCGATGAGTGCGAATGGGGCAAAGAGCCAATTGTTTGCTACCCTAGCTTGCTATCTTAACTTGCTACCCCAGACCAAACCTCTTGCAAAGTTCCTTGTTGGCGACGTATTCTTCGTCGTCTTTTAAGGGAGACAGTTTAGGGCTTGCAAGCTTTAGGCGCAAGGAGCGTCTTTCCAGTCCACGCAGCAAAAACCAGTCGGCGATCTCAGGGTTTTTACAGAGCAGAGGACCATGTAGGTAGGTGCCCACAAGATTGCGGTATCGCACGCCATCGGCCTTATCGGCTTCATTGTTCCCGCAGCCGGTGTTTGACACCACGGTTCCAAAGGGTTCCATATCTGCGCCAAGGTAGGTGCGGCCTGCATGGTTTTCATAGCCTACAACATAGTGCTTTGCCAGGGACGATTTCAAAACAATATTGCCCACCAGGCGGTTGATTGAACCACCGGGGGCCCGCCGGGTGACTATATCAATAATGCCAAGCCCCTCTTGAACCTCCTCACCTAAGAGCCATTCCTTACCCAGGATTTGGTACCCGCCGCAAATACCCAGAAAGGCTCCGCCTTCTTCCACAAATTGCGAAAGAGCGTCTTTCATGAGAAGCAGCTCCTGTGATGCAAGGCGTTGCTCTCGATCAGGGCCTCCTCCTAAAAAGATAATGTCGCTGGTGGCGGCATCGAGGCTATCTCCATATTCCACCCGGCGCACCTCGCAGGCTATGCCGCGTTTTTGCGCGCGATAGGCCATAACCCCAACATTGCCTCCGTCGCCATAGAGGTTCATAAGGTCGGGGAACAAATGCGTTATGACAAGGGGGGCTTCTTGCTCTTCTGAAAGGAGGGCGGGTGCTTTCTGTGGTGAAGCTTTGGTCTTGTGCAAACTTTCTTTGCTCGGCGAGGCTTCCTTTTGCAGAGGCGCTGCTTTTTGTGTTGAAGATTCGCTTCGGTCTGGCCCTTCTTTTTGCGCTGCCTCTGAAACAGCTTCTCTTTGCTCGGCGGGGCTGGGGCTTGCGGGAATGGCGGAGGGGGTTTCGTTCAAGCGCGTGAGCTCGGCGCGAAGGGCGGGCAGGGCAGTATAGTTGGCAATGAGGTATACCCGTGATCCACGTTCATCCTTGGCTGATTCACTCAGCAGACCGGTCGCGTTCTGTACCAGCTGCGCGTCTATGCCCGCATATTTCAAGCGCACCTGCATGTCCTTGGCGCGAATGCCACCGGCAAAGGCGTGCAAGTTTTTCTGACCAGCCAATTCTTCAAAGTCGATATCCCAAAGCCAGGACACATCGTGGCCATCGGCTTCCTTGTCGTTAATGAAAAAGGCGACCGTCTTTGGGCCGGTGTCTTGCAGGATGATCTTGATGTTTTGATTGAAGCCCGTGGGGTTTTTTGCCAGGTTCAGCAGAATGTATCGCCCATTTATCTCAAAGCGCTGAAGGCGGCCGTTTTGGGGGTTAAAGGCATCAATAGCCTGCTGAATAGTCTGAGGATCAAGGCCGCAAAGGCATGCGCCTGTGGCAAGGGCCAAAAGGTTGTAGACCATATAGGCACCAGAAAAGCCGGCCCGTATCTCGAAAGGTTTCAGCTTTTGTGACTGGTCGCGAAGAGTGAATCTTAGGCCTTCGGCATCCAGTCTTACGGCTTCAGCAGTCCAGTCGCGTGCTGGACGGGCAAAACCGCAGCAAGGGCAATGGTATTCGCCCAGTTGTCCATACTGGCGGTAGCGGTATTCCATCATGGATGAACACTGCTGGCACATCTGGGCATCGGCTACTGTGTTTTGGCTCAGTCCCATATCGCCTTCTACCCCAAAGGCTAGGGTGGGATTCGAAATACGTGTCGCAATGGCGGCACATAAGGGGTCATCAGCGTTATAGATCAGTGTTGTTTGAGGGCTTGACTCCAAGGCGCCAACAATGCTGTTTTGAATGCGGTCAATTTCTCCGACGCGATCCAGCTGGTCGCGAAAGAGGTTTAAAAGCAGCACGTAGCGAGGCTTAAGCTGCGGGGTCACTCTTGCCAACCATAGCTCATCGCTTTCGAAAACTCCCACTTCAGCAGGGCGGGACTGTAAGAGAGCGGTGGCAATACCGGAACTTAGATTTGCTCCGGCGCGGTTGCAAATCACACTTTTTCCCGCTGCTTCGAAGGTGTCGGCCAAGAGGTTGTTCACGGTGGTTTTGCCGTTGGTACCAACCACTATGATGCTGCCTTCGGAAATCTTTGTTGCTGCGTGCCTTATAAGCTGTGGGTCAAGGTAAAGCGCAATTTTGCCCGGAAAATTCCCCGCCGGGCGGCGGAATATAGATTTAAGACCCCAAGCAGTAAAGGCTGCCAAGGCACGTGCACACAAATAGCGTGCGCCCATGGTTTATCCCCCGTTCTGAAGAAGAAAGCTCGCCGGACTTTACGGTAAAGCTATTCGGAAAGCTTAGTGTTTCGAACCAGTATACCTGTGCTCTTGGGTGCACCGCCTTGAAGGCAGGCTTTCTCCGCTTTTATCTGAGTCTTGGGGATCATCACCTGACTTAAGCTGCGAATGCACTACCATGGGTGCAGGCTGTTTTGCGCCAGCTTTTTGCTTGGGTCCTCTAGACTTAAGGCCTTAAGCCTAGGCGCTGTATCGACGAGGAGAATTACATGCGTTTCGTGTCGTGGAACGTTAATGGTCTGCGGGCCGTGTTAAAAAAGGGCTTCGAGGATATATTTGTCACCTTTGATGCTGATATTTTTGCTCTACAGGAAACAAAACTGCAAGAAGGCCAGGTGGATCTTGACTTTCCTCAGTACCATGATTTTTGGAATTACGCTCAGAAAAAGGGATATTCCGGCACGGCGGTATTTAGCAAGCAAGAGCCTTTGCAGGTAGTACGTGAACTGGGCATACCTGAGCTTGACACCGAGGGGCGCGTGGTGGCGCTCGAGTTCGAAAAGCTGTGGTTTGTTGACGTGTATACCCCAAACGCCCAGCCGGAGTTGGCGCGCATAGAGCATCGCATGGCCTGGGACGATGCCTTTCGAAACTTCTGCAAAGATCTTGAGGCGGGGCGCGGGCCTGCCACCGCGCAAAAAACTTGCCCAAAACCAGTGGTGATGTGTGGCGACTTTAATGTAGCCCACCAGGAGATTGACCTGAAAAACCCAGGGCCAAATCGGGGTAAGGCCGGCTTTTCTGATGAAGAACGCGGTAAGTTTGAAGAGCTTTTACAGGCTGGGTTTACCGACACCTTCCGACATCTGCACCCCGATGTAACCGGCGCTTATTCCTGGTGGAGCTACCGTTCTCGTGCGCGAGAAAACAATGCAGGCTGGCGTATTGATTACTTTTTGGTGAGCAACGACTTGGCGGGACAGGTGAGCTCGGCCTCTATTCACAATGAAGTCTTTGGCTCAGACCACTGTCCGGTGGCCTTGGAACTTGCGTTGTAGGGAGGCTTAGGTGGATGCCGAAAAAATTCAGCAGGGGGTGCGCCTTATCTTAGAAGGCGTTGGCGAAGATCCTGACCGAGAGGGCTTGCGCGAAACACCGGCACGGGTGGCGCGTATGTACAAGGAGGTTTTTTCTGGGCTGAACGAAGACCCTACCGTGCATTTCGAAAAAACCTTCGACGAACACCACCAGGAAATGGTTTTGGTGCGGGATATCCCCTTCTATTCCATGTGCGAACACCACCTGGTTCCCTTTTTTGGCCTGGCGCATCTTGCCTACATCCCCGGTTCAAATGGGCGCATCTGCGGCCTGTCGAAGCTGGCGCGTTTGGTAGATGCCTTTGCTAAGCGTCCCCAGGTGCAGGAGCGTCTTACCTCGCAAATTGCCGACACCTTGGTTAAACAGCTGAAACCTCAGGGTGTTATTGTGGTTTTAGAAGCTGAACACCTGTGCATGAGCATGCGTGGGGTAAAAAAGCCTGGGTCAAAAACGATGACAAGTGCAGTGCGCGGCTCTTTGCAGCGCAGCCAGAAAACTCGCGAGGAAGCCTTGTCGCTTATCTTCGCGGGAAGAAAGTAAGCAGAAAGGGATGACATGAAGTGCGTAGTTTCGGTATTGGGAAAAGACCGCAGCGGCATTGTGGCCAAGGTATCGGGCGCGCTGGCCGACTGCGAAGCTAACATAGACGACATTAGCCAAACCGTACTGGATGGCAATATCTTTTCCATGACCATGATGGTGACGATCACGCCTGAGGTGGCCGACTTTAATACGGTACAGGATCGCCTGACTAAAGTGGGCGAAGACCTAGGCATGCAGGTCATCATTCAGCGTGAAGATGTATTCCAATTCATGTACAAAATTTAGTTTTCGCTAAAAGCCACCCATTGTCCCAATTCAAATATTTGTAATGAGCCAGCATAGGTTGCCCTAAGGCTCATTTGCAATGTCATTAACTTAAGCGGATGACAGGGGGCTTTTTGTGGGGCCTCTGTCTAGATCAGGTGTAGTGCCATGAAAAAGATATATTCCTCTACCGTGCCTCTTCAGGCAGATATTGTCGATGCCTTTTGTCTGATGCAAAAGGGCTTTACCGACCAATTTGTCTACTACCGAAAAGACGGCCAGGCGCGTCTTATGGGGCTGGGGCGCTGCATTGCGCTTGGGTCCTTAGAAGAAGCCGAATGCGAGCTGGAAGGCCCTGAGCCTCACCAGCCAGTCTTTTTTTCTTTTAATCGTTTTGATGCGGAAAATCCAGCGCCAGCCGATGAGCTGTTTCGCTCCTTTCCTCGTTTGAAGTTCATGCTGCCCGAAATAGTGCTGATTGATACTAAGCAGGGTTCCTTCTTGCAGGTGAACTCTTTGGGGCCGGTGTATAAGGGGCGGGTTGAGCGCTTTGTTCGCCAGGCGCTTAGTGCTCCGCGCCGGCAGGCTCGCAGTATTTCTTACCGGATTGAAACCGATTCGCGTGAAGCCTGGATAGAGGCGGTTAATCAGGCGCTTGCTGCCATAGAGGCACAGCGTGTGAGCAAGGTGGTTTTGTCGCGTCGGGTGCGCTTGGTGGCGAAGGAACCTTTCTCTTCGAAGGATCTGCTGGTCAATCTTATAGACGGGGATGCGCAGGGAAGCGTTTTGCTGTACCGCTATGCGGACATATTTTTCTGCGGTTGCACGCCCGAGCTTTTGCTGCGCAAGGAAAACGACCAGATAAGCAGTATGTGCTTGGCGGGCACCTGTCCGGCTGGTGCCGATGAGGCGCAGCGTGCGCAGCTGGCGGACGAGCTGATGAATGATGCGAAAAACCGAGCTGAGCACGACTTTGTGGTACAACACGTGCGGGAAGTGCTGCTGCGGGAATGCTATCAGGTGAATGTCCCCAACACGCCTTCCATTATGCCGCTTACCCATGTGCAGCACCTGTATACGCCTGCTGAAGCGCAAATACTTGATGGTGTGACGCTCTGGGATTTGATGGGCGATATACATCCCACGCCGGCGGTGTCGGGAACACCGGTGGGTGAGGCCCGGATGCTGATTCGTGGCATTGAGAGCTATAACCGAGGCTTTTTTGCTGGTGCCTGTGGATATGTGGATGCGGCAGGCAATGGCGAGTTTTCTGTGGGTCTGCGTACCGGCGTCTTCGATGGAGAGATGGGTTGGCTTTATGCCGGCTGCGGCATTGTGGCCGGCAGTGATGCCCAGGCGGAATACGATGAAATTGGCCTGAAGCTAAAAACAATTCTCAGTGCCTTTGAGGCGAAGGCCTAATTTAGAGCGAAGGTCTCAGGCCCACAACTGCCAAAGCTGCAGTTGAATAAAGTTTGAAGGGAGCATAAAGGCTCATGGCGGATACGCAGAGGGAGCAGCAGGAAAAAAGTGCAGCTAAGGTTTTGGCCTTATGGACGGCTGCCTTTTTAGAGGAGCTTATGAACTGCGGCGTTTCTGCTGCGGTGGTAAGTCCGGGTTCGCGTTCTACTCCGCTTGCAATGGCGGCCTTCGAACTTAACCAGCGCTATCCCCAGCGTTTTCGTCTGTTCATTGACATAGATGAACGAAGTGCGGCCTTTTTTGGTTTGGGCCTTGCAAAGGCAAGCGGTCATCCGGTGGCACTTATTTGTACCTCGGGTACGGCTGCGGCTAATTATTATCCGGCGGTGGTGGAGGCACGCACTTCGCGGGTGCCTCTGGTGGTGCTGACAAGCGATAGACCGCCGCGTCTGCAAGGGCTGGGGGCTCCGCAAACCACCGATCAGTTGAAGCTTTATGGGCAGCAGGTACGTGCTTTTCGTGCCATGCCACTGCCGGGAGCCACAAGCAAGGATCTGGCCTTTGTGCGCCAGGCTGCGCGTGAGGCCTGCCTGCAGGCCACAGCTGCACACCCAAGCTATGCACCAGGTGAAACAAGGCGAATTGCCGGTGGAGGTAAGGGAGTAATTGAAGGTCAGGCTGAGACCCTGCAAAAAGAAGGCGTGGGCATATCTTCGGCAGAAGAGATCCTTGTTGCCTCCTCTGCCTGCGAGAGCTTGGCAGGGCCGGTGCATTTGAACTTCCCCTTTGATGAGCCGCTCAAGCCCGATTTTTCTTCTTCTGATATTTGGTCGGAGCTTGCAGACTGCAACTTCGCACCCCAGGCTTCTTTGCCCGCAGCTTCTGCCTTATCGATGCCAGCTGTAAAGACTCATGCCGTAGTAGATAAGGCGCAGCTGGATGCCTTGAGACAGATTATGGCAAGGGGAATAACACTTGTGCTTGCCGGCGAGGGAAGCTGTTCCACCTTGGCTGAAGCGCAAGAGCTTAGCCAGTGGGCCTATGCCCTACGCCTCCCTTTGTTGGCTGACCCGCTTTCGGGCCTGCGCAGCCTTGCCAGCCCAGCGGTAATAGATGCCTACGATAATGTCTTTGCCCAGACCGGCGATCTGCTTCCGCAGGTGGTTATTCGTTTTGGACGCTACCCCATATCAAAGCGTACAACGCAGGCACTTGAGCAAGCGCGTCCCATAAACATTGTGGTTGACGCTGGCGAAACCCGCGACTTTAATGCGGCGACCGATGTTTTTGTACCTCTAAGCCCGCTTGATTTCATACGGAGTTTTTCGGATGGTCTTGGCGTGCCTGCTCCGGTGGCCCCAGTCGAAACAGAGGCTGCCGATACTACCGATATGGCCGATGCAGCTATTGGCGCAAAGGCATCTGCCAAAACCGATGACCTTAAGAGCTGTGCGGTTTCGATACCGCAGACAAACTTGGCCTCCGCAGCACAAAGCGCTTCTTTCAAGACTGCACATCATGCAGAACAAGAGAAGTTCTTTGCTTCTTGGCAAGAGCACAGTGCTATACAGCGCCGGCGTATTGAAAAAGCGCTGCGGCAAAGCGCTAGCCAAAAGGAGTTTTTTGAGGGCGCCATTGTGCATAAGACCCTCGCGCTCACGCCGGCAAAAAGCTGCGTATTTGTGGCAAATTCTATGGCGGTACGCGCGCTGGATACCGTGTATGCTCACAGCGCAAAACCCCTTTGCCTCTTGGCAAATCGCGGGCAAAATGGCATTGACGGTACCCTGTCCTCAGCCCTAGGTGCGGCGCAGTGTTTTTCCCAAACCGTTTTTATAACGGGCGATTTAAGTCTTTTGCATGATGTGGGGGCGCTCGCTCTGCAAAACGAGATGCTGCAATACCAGCCCCAGGCGCCTTCGGTGCTTCTTGTGCTGCTAAACAACCAAGGTGGTGCCATTTTTGACATGCTTCCCCAAGCTTCAGACGAGCCTTACTTCCCGCGCCTATTCCTCACTCCGCATCAGGTTGATTTTGGGAAGGCAGCTGCTGCCTTTGGAGTGCCCTACACCAAGGTAGAAAGCCTTGAGCACTTTGAAGCAAGCTGCCAAAAGCAACTGGGGGTACCCGGCATTAGTTTGCTTGAGATAGAGGTGCCTCTACGAGGAGTAAAGCAGCGATATGAGGCGTGTTGGTAGGTCTTTTTCAGTTTCAATTTAGTTTGAAGCCCAAGCTGTGAAGATCCTTTGCGCAGTGGGCTTATTGGGGCACGAGAAAGCAAGAAGCAAGGTACTATTACAGCATTCACCAAAAACGCACAAACACATAGACGTACAAACGCACAAACAGCATGTATAGAGGCGCACAGAGGCACCGCTTATTCTTTGCGCGTGCACCTTTTTATATGGACATGAAAGGGCGTAGGGCATGGAGCATCTTGCTTGGCAGCCGGGTAAAACCTATCGTGAAATTATTTATGAGACCTGCGAAGGTATTGCCAAGATCACCATCAACCGACCCGAGCGCCGCAATGCCTTTACCCCTCTTACCGTAAACGAGCTCTTCGATGCCTTCTCGGTGGCACGTGATGACGCCTCCATTGGGGTGATTATTCTTACCGGGGCAAACCATGGAGGAGCGCATAAGGATGAGGCCTTCTGCAGCGGAGGCGACCAAAAGGTTCGTGGTAACGGTGGCTATGTGGGCGAAGACAATATTGCCCGCCTCAACGTTTTAGACCTTCAGCGTCTTATTCGCGTTGTTCCCAAGCCGGTTATCGCCATGGTTAACGGTTATGCCATCGGCGGCGGGCACGTGCTGCATATTCTGTGTGATCTTTCTATCGCTGCCGAAACCGCCAAGTTTGGCCAGACAGGCCCTAAGGTAGGCAGCTTTGATGCGGGTTATGGCGCGGGGTATTTAGCCAGCATTGTAGGCCAGAAAAAAGCGCGCGAAATTTGGTACTTATGCCGTCAGTACAGCGCGGCTGAAGCCCTAGAAATGGGTTTAGTGAATAAGGTTGTGCCCTTTGAGCAGCTTGAGGCCGAGTGTGTGGCCTGGGCACGCGAAATCTTAAAACTAAGCCCAACGGCTCTGCGTTTTATGAAGGCATCCTTCAATGCGGCAACCGATGGTCTGGCGGGTATTCAGCAGCTTGCAGGTGATGCAACCCTGCTGTTCTATACCACCGACGAAGCAAAAGAGGGCCGCGATGCCTTCAAGGAGAAGCGCGAACCAAACTTTGACCAATTTCCGAAGTTCCCCTAGGAGCTTTGTGCATAGGGCGGCATAGCTACTAAATACGGCAATTGAGCTGTTGACAATATTCGCCAGGTGACGACGAATAGAGGAAGGGTAGTGCGAGCAACGAACCCGGCAAGGCAAGCAAACGTTTTGGGTGCCTTTGAAAGTATGGCACGCAGGCATCCGCAGCGAACGTGCTTTACGTTCGTCGATGCGGAGGGCGGCCAGCTTGTCTATTCTTACAGGGAAGTTCGCATGTTTTCCGCTTCTTTAGCCCGGTACTTGCAACAGCGGGGGGTTGATCGCGGCTCGTTGGTGTCAGTAGATTTGCCTAACGACCCCTTATGCATCCTGCTCATTCTTGCTGCCGCCTACAGCGGCTTTACGCTTGTTATTATCAATAACCGTCTGAGCGAAAGCGAGAAGCTTTCTCAGATATTGGAGCTTGAGCGCAGTACCGGTATGCGCTGTGCGTATAGGGTGAGCGAGCAAAATAGCAACACCCTCTATGAGCAGGCAGGGCGTCAGCTTACCGGGGTCTTTTTGAATGAGGGCGCAGACACAGCAGCACGCAGTGGCTCGCGCGCCTCTCTCGATGCCCGTCTTATCGCTGCTGAAGCAAGTGCTCGCTCCACGCGTGCCTTGGGTCGGGCCCGGCCGGGTCGTGAGGCTCGGCTTCGCCAAGAGCAAACCGAACGACAGGATGCCATAGAAAACATCATTCACTTTGCAGAGCGTTCGGCGCGTTTGTTTGCCCGCGATGCACAAGCTGCGATCTTTTTCACTTCGGGTTCTACGGGAAAGCCCAAGGCAGTACCTCTCAGCTGGGAAAACCTCTGCGATGCCGCCTCTGCTTCTAACCGGGAGCTCTGTCCTTCAAACACGGGACTTTGGCAAGTGGCCCTGCCCTTGTTTCATGTGGGTGGCTTTCAAGTGGTAATACGCAGTCTTCTTGCCAACCTTTCCTTTGTGCTGTACCGACGCTTCGATGCAAGGCGGCTTTTGGGCGACGTTGCACCTTTCCGCGCCACCCATGTATCGGTGGTCGATAAAATGCTGCAAGATATGCTTGATGTGGCCGAGGCTTTAGGTCCCTCTTCAACGGAGGCCGAAGCGCTGGCGGCGTATCAGTGTATTTTGCTGGGGGGTTCGGCTCCCAATCCTCGTATGCTTGAGCGGGCAAGTAGCCGGGGCCTGCGGGTGCATGTAAGTTATGGCATGACTGAAACCTCAAGTCATATAGCCCAAGCCCTAGTCACCTCAGAACATGATGGTACGCTCAAACTTTTATCTGGCTATACGGTGCGCATAGTAGACCCTGATGAAGAAGGGTTTGGCAGTCTTGCGGTAAAGGGCCCTGGTCTTACCAGGGGTTATTTGAACACCCACACGCCTCGCACCATAGATGGTTTCTTTTTAACAGGAGATACTGCCGCCTTTGAAGCAGGGTGTTTGTATTTGCGTGAACGCACCAAGGACATGTTTGTATCGGGCGGCGAAAACATATATCCGGCTCAGATACGAGCCGCACTCTTGCGGCTTCCTGGCGTGCGTGATGCCTATGTGTTTGGTGCGCCCGATAAAACCTGGGGGTGGCGTCCCGTGGCCTTTGTGGAATGCGCATCAGGGGCGTATTACGGTCCCGATGAAATAAAGCAGGCGCTTGCCCCCCACTTGTCTAAGCTCTATATCCCGCGTGAGGTCTACCTGTGTGATTATCTGCCAAGAACAGGCATTGGTAAGACCGATCGTGTGGCTATAGAAAAGCGCTATGAGCAGCGTATTGACGTGGATCGCGTGGTTTTGTACCGCATTCGGCTGCCGTTTAAGACTCCCTTCAAAACAGCAAGGGGGACGCTGAATTATCGCGAGTCGATCATTGTGGAAGTTCGTGATGCCCAAGGTCGTACGGGTCTGGGCGAATGCGTGGCTTTTTCCACTGATTGGTATTTGCCTGAGACCTTAGATGAAGACGAACGCATCTTGAAAGAGGTGCTGGCACCTGCCTTACTGCGACAGGTGTATCTACACCCCAGCGAGGCAAGCAAGAGCTTCTCTTCTCTTTCTTCTGCGCAGCGTTACCCCTTAGCTCGAGGCGCCATAGAGCCTGCACTCTGGGACTTATATGGAAAAATCTCCCAAAAGCCGCTGTGGCAACTTATAGGGGGAAGGGTGTCAGGCCAGGCCAGCGTGCCGGTTGGAGCGGTAGTGGGCATAGGCTCACTTGAAGATACTCTCGCACGGGTAGAAGCACAGGTGAATGCTGGCTGCAAGCGTATCAAGCTTAAGGTGATGCCAGGTTGTCTTAGGCAGGTGCAGGAGGTTCGAGGGAAGTATCCGCAGCTTATGCTCTGCCTCGATGCAAATCAAAGCTTTCGCGAAGAGAACCTAGACGAACTGATCGCTCTTGATGCCATAGGTGCAGCTTGGATTGAAGAGCCACTAAACCCGAACTACTTTTTAAAGGAAGGCCCGCATGATATTCTGGCGCGCCTAGCTCGGCTTCAACGTCGCTTGCGCACGCCGATATGCGTGGATGAATCTATCACCAAGCCCGAAGACGCGGCTCGTGCATTACGGTATCAGGAGCTGCGCTGCTTTGCCCTTAAGATTGCCAAGTGGGGAGGCATCTTGCCTGCTTTGGAGTTTGCGGCAAATGCGCTTGAACGAGGATGCACGGTATGGATGGGCGGCATGTACGACACAGGTATTTCTCGACGGCTTCACGCTGCCTTTGAGACCCTGCCGGGAGTCGATGCTCCGGGAGATCTTTCGGCTCCCTCCGAATATTTTCCGGTAGATATAAGTGATCCTTCTTACGAGGTTTGTCAGGGAATGGTTCAGCCCAACAGCGCCCAGCACCCCTTTGGCATAGGGTGCGTTCTTAACCAAGAAGCGCTCAATTCGGTTCTGGTGAAAAAGACGGTCGTTCACTAGCCCTAAGCACGCCGGGGCTATTTGCTTACGTGGCACTATCCATGTGGTATTACTTCTGCGGTATAAGACTTGCCAAGAAAGTAACGCATTGATGTATATCGCATGATTTTCTGCCTTAAGAGCTCCTAGAGTTTTATCGATGTTCAAAGATTGAGAAAATAGACCCGAATAGACCCGAAGGTTTTGTTTATACAAACAAAACGGGGAAAGAGACCTTGAAAAAAAGGAGTTCTGGTCACATATGACCATTGGTATTAGCCTTGTATTAGTCGTACTGTTTCTGATAATGAATGCGTTTTTTGTTATTGCAGAATTCGCCTTAGTACGGGTCCGTAAGTCCCAGCTTGAATTAGCTATAGAAGAAAAAAAGCCTGGCGCAAAGAACGCCATGCTCATTGCCGAAAATGTGAATGCCTATCTTTCCGCTTGTCAGCTGGGTATCACCTT
>CAYSMG010000011.1:0-1172 GCA_964432045.1 uncultured Eggerthellaceae bacterium | reverse complement strand
TCAAGATGCGGTGCGCATGGAAGACGGCAGCTATCTATTAGAAGGAACGCTGCCCATTGATGACTTGGTGGAACTTATTGGCTTTGAGCCCGAAGAGGCCGATGAATGCGAAACGGCAGCAGGCTTGCTGCTGGCTTTGTTTGACCGCATTCCGCAGGTGGGAGATACGGTAAGCCTTGAACATGATGCTAGGTCTGTGAACTTCAGTGTTGTGATGATGGATCGCCTGCGCATCGACAAGATTCGTCTTTTTATAGAGCAAGAAGAAGCGGCAGAGGAATGCAATGAGTAGACCCACCTCTGCCCTCGTCTGAGTGCTCAATCTTTAGACATAGTTAGCTTCAGATAACTCAATAAGGGTGATTTTAGGTGTTAGCCCGTTTGTCCTGAAATAAAAGCCACTCACCGTTTTTTCGCGTTGCCGCCGCGCTGCTGACTTATTAATTTGCTTTTGGCAGACAAAACCATGTAACATAAGGCGGTATGGTGTATCAGGGATGCCTGTAAAGATATGCCAAATATAAAACCATGGAACCTTAAACATTAAACGAACTTTTAACGCACCACGATGTAGTAAGGAGGACCGGGTTTTATGAATCTTCTTTCTTGTTGCACAATGCGCAATATCTTGCATTGTCGCAATCTCCTTACTCCTTTTCTGCGGGCGTTTTTAGTTTATGACCCATCCCCCCCCTATTAACTGCTGTATAGCGGTATCGGGGCAATGTTCGTGTTGGAAAAAGCGCTTCAATCGCATCTAAAGATAACCCAGTAAAAAGCCCTTGGTGATAGAGGTAACGGTAACGGCGGTCTTACTGAGACAAGTGCGAAATCAATCGGTTTTCCTTGAGGAGAGGTGAACGTGAATAGGTCAAAAAAGAAAACTTCCCAGTTGCTAGCGCTTTTTGTGGCAGCAATGCTTGTATTTTCGAATTTTGGTAGTATTGCTGTGGCGGCCACTTCTGGAAAAAACGTTACTGGGGGGGGGTCTGACTGTGGTATTGATTACACTGCTGAAAGCAGTGAATATAAGCACACAGAAAACTTGACCAACGAAGACAAATCTGACAACTACCAAAAAAACTCCCAGCGTACCGATCTAACTGAAAACGAGGGCTACTACACCAATCTTCTCCTCCAGTCTGCCGAGTGGACCAACAAGGAAAATGGCG
>CAYSMG010000010.1:8488-17315 GCA_964432045.1 uncultured Eggerthellaceae bacterium | reverse complement strand
TAAGAAAGAAATCCAAGAGTTTTTAATATCAAGAACGACGAGAAGACATTCTACGCGCAATGGCATCTTCCTGGCGTTTGTTGTAGCGATCGATAGTGTATTGCCACTGGGCATCATCATCTTGACACCAATGCCTCAAAAGCGAAGGAATAGGGATCCAGGATTTTTTGCCTGAGGCCTCCAAAAGTAATACTCGATTAGCATCAAGAGCCTCTACTCGACGAACGGTCGTCCCATAACGGCTTCGCACAATCATGCCAACCCGAATATCATCTGGTGACATTTCCTCAAGTTTCCAACCGCCATCTCCATGTCCTACCTTCGCCATCGCAACCGCCTATTCCTAAAAAACCAGATATCTCACCAAAGCATCTTTTCCTTACTACAAGATCATCCCTGTTTAGATATTATACACAATATAGCATATTATGCCTGTTTGAATATCATTTTGTTTGTTTTTAAGAATAATTTTCCAAAGTATGTAAGGACGCATGCAAGGACGTTCAAGATCTTCAAAATTGAGTTATCAAGGCAGTTTGCTGAGGGCTTAAAAACGCTCATGCACCGTGAAAGATCTAATCCCCACCAAAGCATTTCTCCCAGACTTTATAATGAAGCTCTACTAAAGGGGGGTGCTTAAATTGGCTCTACAAGGTCCTGACACGCAAACGGCAGGCAAGCTCACCCCTTGCTATTATTGCTACTCAACGCCCTATGGCTCCCTTACGATTGCCATAGGAAGAACCGGCATTCAGGCGATCGTTTTAGGAGAGCAGCACTTTTCAAGCAGCTATGAACCTAGCTCTTTAAGCAATGAGGCTGCAACCCAAATACTGGAATACCTTGCTGGCAAAAGACGTGCCTTTGAACTTAAGCTTGAGCTTAAGGGCAGTGACTTTCAACTTGAGGTGTGGCAGGCAGTACAGAAGATTCCCTATGGAGAGTCTCGCACCTGCCAAGAAGTCGCAGCAAGCATCAACAAGCCGCAATCCTTCCGTGCCGTAGGAAGTGCGCTGCGCAAAAGTCCTCTGTGCTTGCTTATCCCCACCCACCGGGTTGTTAAAGCTAATGGCAAGGCTCTTGGAAGCGGCAATACGGCAGAGCTTGAGGCCGCGCTTTTGCGGCTCGAGCGCAAGACTCTTGAAGAAGGAAACTAAGCAAGACCGTAGAATTCGGTGGTGAGTGGTCGTGAGCTGAGTTCCGCGGCAGCCTGGGCTACCTCAGCCTTTTCCCAAACGATGGCACGCACCATATCAGTTATAGGAAGCTCTACCTCATAGCGCTGGGCCAAGGTTGCAATGGTTTTACAGGCAAGGGCGCCTTCAGCAACCATATGGGTCTCTTGAGTGAAGTCATCAAGGGTCTTACCTTCAGCAAGCATCTTGCCAAAGCGCCGATTTCTTGAATGTTCAGAGGTGCAGGTTGCAATGAGATCTCCTGCCCCCGCAAGACCCATGCAGGTAAGCGCTGTGCCCCCTGCCTTAACCACCAGACGACTCATCTCCGCCAAACCACGAGTCATAAGCATGGCTGCAGTGTTATCGCCATAGCCCATGCCATAGCTGATGCCCACTGCAATTGCTATAACATTCTTAAAGGCAGCACAAAGCTCAACCCCGGTAATATCATCGCTGACATAGGTACGAAAATCCGAACTTGCAAAGAGCTCTTGGAAGAAAGCGGCGGTTCGAGCCGAAGAACTTGCAATAACTGTGCCAGAGGGAATCGAACGTATTACCTCTTCGGCATGATTTGGTCCAGAAAGAACCGCAAAACGTGAGGCATTCCCCATCTCAGCCGTAAACACCTCAATGGGTAAAAGCCCACTTTCCTCCTCTACTCCCTTAGAGCAGATAATAAGCGGAAAATCTTGATCAACAATATCGGCCATCGCGCGTGCAACTCCACGCAGTAAATTGGAAGGGGTTACCATTACAGCCGCTTTAGCGCGCAGAACCGCATCCTTGTAGGAGGGAGTTGCCACTATGCCTTCATCAAGCTCTATCTCGCTGAGGTAGCGGGGATTGTGATGCTTGGCATTGATGCTTTGAACCACCTCAAGACGACGTGCCCAAAGACTTACATTGTGTTCATTTCTCGCCAGCAATTGCGCCAAGGCAGTACCCCAAGAGCCAGCACCGATAACCGCTACCTTCATTATTCGTCCTCCCCTTCTGCCTGGCTTCCTTTAGACCCTATGCGGCTTTCAGTGCCCTGTCGTAAGCGTTGGATATTAGCCCGGTGTGCCCAGATGACAGTAAGTGCCGCAAGAACACAGCAAATCCAAGCCAACCACTCACCAAAGAAGAGGTAGAGCGAAAGAAAGGGACAGACCACCGCTGCCGCAAGGGAACCTGCTGAAACATAGCGAGTAAGTACTACCACTATGATAAAGATCGCAAGCTCTATAAGAGCGCCAAGGGGTCCAAAGGTGAAAAAAAGACTCCCTACTGCTACCGCAATACCCTTGCCTCCCTTAAAGTTCAGCCAAGGACTAAATATGTGACCCCATACGCAGGCAAGAAAGGCCAGGCCTTGGTAGCTGGCCAAGCTTAGATCTGAGGAATCAGTCAACCCGCCCCCTGGGACAAAAAACCAGCACGCCAACAAAGGACAAAAACCAGCAAGTAAACCCTTGCTAAAATCAAGAACAAAGACCGCAGCACCCGCTCTTTTGCCCATAGTGCGCATTGCATTAGTCGTCCCAATATTGCCACTTCCGTGCTTGCGAATATCGGTGTGATAAAACAGCTTCGATATAACAAGCCCCCAGGGAATTGACCCCAGCAAAAAGCACAGGACAAATAAGCAAACCGCGACCAACACTCAAAACTCCTCAAATACTTAACAATCTCGCTTGGGCAATATCAGAAGACCTTAGAAGCTAGTTCAAACCAACATAAAGGAGGACTTGAAGCATACCAGTGTGCCAAGAATAATTACAAGCTCAGAGCTAATCCTTCTTTTTAAACCTCAGCCGAATGGGCGTGCCCTCCAAATCGAAGTTTTTTCGCAATCTATTTTCTAAGAAACGCAGATAGTTATCGTCAACCAGGTCAGGTCGGTTAACAAAGAGGGTGAACTGAGGTGGACACTTTGCTGTCTGAGTCATGTACTTCATGCGCAGGACCGCTTTACCCTTGCGCACAGTGTGCCCCTCCTCACGAATGCCTCCCAACCAGGTATTGAGTTTATTCGTGGGAATTGTTCGGCTGAAATTTGCATGCACCTTGTCTATAAGTGTCCAAATGCGCTCTACCCGTTTTCCTGTCAATGCACAGATTGACACCGTGGGAGCATAGCTCACAAAGGTCATCCGATCAGCAATGCGTTCTCGGATTTCCGCCTTTTTCTCCGATCCCTGAACAAGATCCCATTTATTCAAAACGATGATAAGGGCACAGCCACGCTCGGCCGCATAACCGGCCACCTTTTGGTCTTGGTCGGTCATACCAAGAGAAGAATCTATAACTAAAAGAGCCACATCACAGCGATCAATCGCCCGCATAGCCCGTACAAAACCGTAATATTCCACGTCTTCATCAATCTTGCTTTTACGACGCAGACCTGCGGTATCAACAATGGTATAGCGCTTAGCTCCATGACTTACCGGCGTGTCAATAGCATCACGGGTGGTGCCAGCAATATCGGAAACTATGGAGCGCTCAGAACCCACCAGACAATTTGTCAAAGAGCTTTTACCCGCATTGGGTCGCCCAATAATTGCCACACTGATGGCCTGGGCATCCTCGGATGCAAGCTCACCGCCTACCTCGGTCCTTTCATCAACAGAGGCACCCTCAGAAGTGATGTCTGCATTTGCCGCCTGCTTTTTAAGCTCTTCAACTACCGCATCCAACAAATCGCCAGTACCATGACCATGAAGAGAGGAAACCGGCCAGGGATCCCCCAAGCCCAGCTGATAAAACTCCCAAAGAGCATCCTCTTTAGCGGGATCATCCATCTTGTTAACCGCAAGGTAGACCGCCTTGTCTCCCCTGCGCAAAATGCGGGCAATCTCTTCATCGTCGGCATTAATACCACTCGGGCCGTCGACCAAAAAGACAATAACCTGAGCTTCTTCTACCGCTGTGAGAGCCTGTAGGCGAATAGAGGCCTGAAAGCTATCCTCCTTACCCATCTCGATACCGCCTGTATCGACCAAGGTGAAATAGCAGCCATTCCATTCGGCCTCGTGATATGACCTATCCCGGGTAACACCGCGCATATGGTGGACGATGGCTTCATCGGCTCGGGCTATTCTATTTACAAAAGTGGATTTACCCACATTAGGACGACCCACCACTGCAACCAGCGGCAAACTCATACTTCTTCTTTCTCCTGATGTCTTAAAAGTTCAAAAGCGACTTATCCACAATCTCAAGAATTTGGGAGAGAAAGTCGCTTGGTGTACAGGATACCAAACAAAGCCTTAATTCAGTGGCCATGCGCATATCTTCCAAGGTGAGACCATCAAGAGTGATTCCCTCATCATTAAACATTACCTCAGGCAATAAAAAGAGGGTTTTTAGCTGAGCCTCTTCACTGCTTTCGCTGCTTTGTGACACCTCTTGAAGAGCGGCTATAACATCGCAGGCACACAAAAGCCCCGTTACATCAACATTGCCCCCAAAGAAATTATTCTTCACCAAAAGCGGCTTAAGAAGCCCAGCAAGCGAACTTTGCGCCACAAGCTGAGGAAAGCTTTCCTGCATTGCAAAGCCGCAAACATAGTAGGCAACAAAACCAGCTCTCCTAAGCGCAGAGGCAAGCTTTTCTACCAAACCTGCCTTCTGTGCCACATTCCAATCATCACAGCAATAGCGAAGAATCCCAATGCCGTCCTCAAACATATCGAAGTCTGCATAGAAAGAGGCGGGTGGCAGATGGTCAAGCACCCCTTCCTTATAAGCGTTGCGATAAAACTCATCGGCTGCAAAGACCCAGGCAGAACCTCGCCTTTCCAAAGCCTGCCTTTGAAAGGGCTCAATGAGTCTTAGCACCGATAGAGCAGCCTCGGGGCTATTGAAGCTATGAGTAAAGCGTGTTTGATAGCGGGTGTAGCCCAAAGGAACAATGCCAATACTTAAGATTCCGGGAAATTTAGCGGCCCAACTTAGGGTCTCTTGTAAAACTTCACCATCATTTACCTGGGGAACTAAGACAATCTGAGCATGCACCTGGATGCCTGCCTGCAAAAGCCGTATGAGAGCATCAAGACCCGCCTGTGCAAAAGGCCCGATAAGTTCGCGACGCACCTGGGAGTCAACAGCATGCAAGGAGACGCGCAGTGGTGAGATATGCTGCTCAATAATGCGTTTTTCATCCTCGAGTGTAAGATTGCTTAGGGTTACAAAGGTGCCTGCCAAAAAGCTCAGGCGAAAGTCATCATCCCGCAGGGACAAAGAGGCTCGCATACCCTTTGGCAATTGGCGCATAAAACAAAAGGTACAGGCGTTTCTACACTGCTTCACCTGATCGAAAACAACACCCTTAAAACTAAAACCCCAGTCCTGATCTAAACTGCGTTGAAGCTCTATTTCTCCTCTGTCGCCTGCGGTATCGATATAGCCCACACTGATACAGTCATCGAAGCTATACCAGCGCCAATCAATAAGGTCACGAAGGGGATGACCATCAACACTCAAGATGACGCAACCAGGACTAAACCCAGCATCATCGGCAGGGCTGAAAGGCTCAACTTCCACCACCTGGGCACCAAAGGACGCAGGCTCTGTCTGGTCTCGTTCAGCCTGCGCACTACGCTCTATATCCGAAGAGGGATAGCTACTCATCGCATTCCTAGAGATAGTTCATAAGGTAGTTCATAGGATTCCAAGTGCCTCTTCTACAGCAGCAATCTGCTCTTCAGGAGTAGAAGCTCCTGCACTCAAGCCGACCACCTGACAATCGGCAAACCAGGAGGGTTCAAGCTCATCAACTGCCTCTATATGGTAGGTGTGAGCGCAGCGCTTGCGGCAAATATCGGCCAAGCGCGTTGTATTTGATGAGTTACGCCCCCCAACCACTACAAAGGCATCCACCTGTGTGGCAAGTTCTGCTGCAGCATCTTGGCGCTTTCTGGTCGCTGAACAGATAGTATCTTTCACCTGCGCGGTGATACCCCTTTTTTCAAGTGCTTCTACAAGTACATCAAGAGCCTTTTTGGTCTGTGTGGTCTGCACCACAACTCCCACCGGCTCCTTGAGGTCTAAGGGCAAGTCTTCAGGAGCTGCCACAATATAAACATGACCACCAGGCAGACTTGCCTCGCAGGCATAGGCAAAAAGTCCCTCAACCTCGGGATGTCCCAGCTCGCCAACCACTATCACCGTAGCCCCCGAAGCAGCAAGCTCAGCGGCTGCCCTTTGTGCGCGAGCTACATGAGGGCAAGTTGCATCGATAAGCTCTACCTTCTTCTCTTCAAGCCTCCGTATCACCTGCGGCACCACCCCGTGACTGCGGATGATAACCGCCTCATCAGCTCTGATTTCATCTAAGTCATCAACGGTGCGCACCCCTTGTGTGGCAAGCTCTGCTACCACCTGGGGGTTATGAATAAGCGGTCCCAAGCTACAGGCTACCCTGTGCTTTTGTGCCGCCTTGTTTGCAAGATCTAAGGCGCGCTTTACCCCATAACAGGCACCGGCACATTTTGCTCGAATAACTTTCATTACCTATCCCCTTGCCAAGTCATAACACTAAAGTACCTCTTGAACCAACTCTTCAGTGGTGTGCGGGGTGATGGGATGCTGGGCAAAGACCTCGGTAAAATCACGTGAAGTGGGAAATAAGGCAAGCATATCTACCTCTTCACGAGAAACCTGCTGAGAAAGGGCAAAGCATTCTCGCATGGCATACCAGGTGCAGCCATCTAAACGATCCTCCTTGGGAAGAAAGTCAAAATCACTCACCAAAAGCGGCTGTCCATATTCAATGGTAATTTTAGGAAAGCGCAAAAACCTACCCTTTTGCTTGACGTATTCAGCATTGCGTACAGTCATAGGCAGAATAGGGGCTTTACCCATCTTGGCAATAAGGGCGGCACCGGCATGAATCTCAGGTACCTTCGAACCCTTATTCCGACGAGTTCCTTCGGGTAAGATCCCCACCACTTCATTGTTTTTAAGCATACGGGTAGCACGCTTTATTGCTGTTCTATCTGCGGTATTTCTCTTGATGGGAAAGGCACCCACCCTTGATAGAATTTGCCCCACTAAACCCTTGACATTATCAAAAAGGCTCTCGCGTCCAATGAAACGCACCCACTGGGAAGGCCGGGCAGCTATATACATAAAGGCAACATCTAAGAAGGAGGTGTGATTGGCTATAAGCAAAACTCCCCGTTTATTCTTGAAGCCACGGAGGTTTTCACGACCATCAACTCGGAAGCGAAAGCACAGCTTAAAAATGGCACCCACAACAATCCAGGCTAAGTTGCCAAACCAGTGGGGAATCTGCTTTTCGGTCGAGGTGCCCCCCAAGGGCATGTCCCACATTTTCTCATAGGGTAAAAACATTGCCTTAATCCTTGCTGCCCCGCATTTAAAGCACCGAGTTCTTTTGTGCCTTGCGGGCTAGGTCACAAATTTCTTCAATAATATCCTCAATAGTGCGCCCCGTTGAATCTATGCTTATAGCATCATCAGCTGGACGCAAAGGGGAAGTTTCGCGAGAGGAATCGCGCTTATCACGCTGGCGAAGATCCTCTAAGACCTCTTCATAGTCAATGGAACCCACACCCCGATCGAGATTTTGTCGCACCCTTCGGCAAGCCCGCTCTTCATCAGAGGCCGTCAGAAAGATCTTGAGTTCTGCCTGCGGAAAGACCGTTGTGCCTATATCGCGGCCCTCTACAACATAGTTACCCATCTTTCCAATGCGCCGCTGCTGCTCAACTAAGGCCTCACGTACCAAAGGTACAGCAGAAACCGGACTGACCGCCCGATCAATCTCTGCGGTGCGAATTGCCTCGCTTACCTCGTCATCCCCAATAAAAACGCTGGTCGGAAGCGGGTCATTTGGCTTATGCCCAAAGCTAATCTCGTAGTTTTGCGCAAGGGCACCCAAGGCCTCCTTATCATCAAAGGCAATGCCATCTTGTACTGCGCGCCAGGCAATGGCCCGATACATGGCTCCGGTATCAAGGCAGTTAAAGCCCAGCTTGTGTGCCACTGCCTTCGCAACGCTAGACTTCCCCGCCCCACTTGGTCCATCTATTGCAACTATCATCGTTGAAGCCTTTCTATGTCGGCCAAAAAGCTGGGGTAACTTATGCCCACACAGTCAAACTTATCCACCAAAACCTCTACCCCATGAACCATTCCTGCAATAGCCCAGGTCATAGCAAGACGATGGTCACCTTTTGAATCAAAGTGCAGACCCTGGGAAAGCTCAAGATTTGGATTGCCTTCAACAAAAAGATCGTCTCCTTGCTCCCAGGCATCAACGCCCAAAAGCGCCAGGCCCTCTATGATGGCAGCAAGACGGTTGGTCTCTTTTACCCTTAACTCACCTACATTTCGAAAGACCGTCAACCCACGAGCATGGGCTGCAACGAGGGCAAGAATGGGCACCTCGTCTATCAAAGAGGCAATATGCTGAGGCGGAACCTCGCACCCACGCAGTTGTGGGGTATAGCAGGCCGAAATAATTCCCGAAGGTTCCTTGCCACACAGTCCTGTTCGTGACTCATTGATTTGCGCCCCCATGCGCTCAAGGGTGCGCACAAAGCCAATACGTGCGGTATTAAGACTGAGCTGTTCAACCTGCACCGCACTATCAGGACAAAGGATGGCAGCAGATAAAAGAAATGCAGCTGATGAGG
>CAYSMG010000010.1:5517-8388 GCA_964432045.1 uncultured Eggerthellaceae bacterium | reverse complement strand
ACCGCACTATCAGGACAAAGGATGGCAGCAGATAAAAGAAATGCAGCTGATGAGGAGTCGCCAGGAACTCTTACCTCACTTGCGCTAAGCCCTGAAGGACCCTCAAGCGAAGCCAAAAAGTCACTTGCCGTAGTCGAAACGCCAAACTGCGGCAGCATGAGCTCGGTATGATTGCGTGAGCGTGCTGGCTCACGTACGACCGTGGTGCCACAAGCATAGATCCCCGCAAGTAAAATAGCCGACTTCAGCTGGGCTGAAGCAATCGGCATGTCATAGCTAATAGCACGAAGTTTCGAAGTGCCAATTTCAACAAGGGGAAGATGATCACGGTCCTCGGGTTCAAATTGCACACCCATCTTCATCAGAGGAGCCATAATACGACGCATAGGACGCCTTGAGAGTGAGGCGTCGCCCTTTAGCTCAACACGAATATCCCAAGGAGCAAGAACACCCATTAAAAGCCGAGCTGTGGTACCCGAATTACCACAGTCAAGAGGGCCCTTAGGCTGTTTTGGTCCAGCTGCACCCCACCCACTGATTCCGCCAGAAAGACTGCCATCCGCCTGTTTCTCAAGATGGACCTGAGCCCCAAGAGCTTGTACGCAATCAATAGTTGAGCGCACATCCTCTGAATCAAGTACACCCATAAGGCGTGAAGTGCCCGAGGCCATAGCGGAAAACAAGACGGCGCGATGTGAAATAGACTTATCTCCGGGAACTTGAATACTGCCCTTTAAGGGACCCGATAAGGGTTTTATGCAGGTAGTTTCTGCTGTTTCATTTAAAGCATTCTTATCTATAGCGGCCAGCGAGGCTTTTCCTTCAGGCATCTATCTGCTCCTTTTGTTTAAACTTAGAGCTTTTGCCCTTACCCTAAATTCTGCTCTTTTAAAACCAGGATAAGACCGCAGATATTCTAGCACTCTATAAGAGGAGGGTTTAAGAGCTGCCACTTGCCTCGTATAAGCTTGCAAGCTCTGCTTCATTGAGCAGACGCGTCTTTCCGTAGGGTAAATCCCTAAGTTCTATTGGACCAAAGGAGACGCGATGCAAGGCACAAACCGGATGCCCTACTGCTGCCAACATGCGTTTCACTTGATGCTTGCGGCCCTCATAGAGGCCAATTTCTACCACATGACGCGGAAGATCTTTCCAAGCAGCACTTTTTCTCTGCCCAAAGCTTGCCTCGAAGCACTGCTGCGAAGGTGCAAGTAAGGCCTTAGCTTTATGCTCTTCCTTTCCCCTTAAAAGGCGCAGGTGAGCCTTTTGAGTAGGCCCATCATCAAGTTGTACCCCTGCTTTCAGCCTTTCAAGCTCCTTGTCTGTAGGCAGCCCCTCTACCAAGGCAAGGTAGCGCTTAAGTACATGGTGGCGCGGATGCAAAAGTCGATTTCCCAGCTCGCCATCGGTTGAAAAAAGCAGAAGGCCCGTGGTGTCACGATCCAGACGGCCAATGGGAAAAAGCCCCGGATAGGTATCACGAGGCACAAGGCTTGCTACCGAAGGACGATGATAAGGGTCTGACATGGTGGTTAAAACGCCAGCCGGCTTGTACAGGATAAGTGTCACCGGCGAAGCCTCAAGACTTACCAGCTTACCATCAACCCGAATCTCATCTTTTAAGGGATCGACCTTTGTCCCCAGCTCAGTGACCACCTGAGCATTGACCGTAACGCGTCCCGCCGTCATTAAGTTTTCTGAACCACGTCTGCTTGCCACACCGGCACGCGCCAGAAACTTCTGCAAACGTAAGGGAACTATCCGAGGCACCTCACTCATCGTCGGTCTCAAAGTGAAGATTTTCAAAGTCGATTTTTTCCACCAAACCAAACCCTGAGGCAAGCGCTGCAGCAAAGGGTGAGGCAGACTCAGCTCTTCTGCTCTGAGGGTCAGAAGCTTCAGAAGAAAGGGAAGCAGGTGAGGAAACATCCCCTTCCGCAGCTTCGGGGTCTACCTGAATGAGACCTTCCTCAAGCAGCATTTCTTCATCAGCAAGCGCATCAGGTGTCAAAGAGTTACTTCGGCTTGCTGACAAGCGTTCACGAATAAAACTGCGCGCTGACTCATCAGGCGCAAATTCTTCAAGACGGGGAAGATCAGCGGTCGACTTAAGGCCAAACTTTTCCAAAAAGACCCGCGTTGTGGCATACAGAACGGGGTTTCCCGGCGTATCGGCGCACCCCACCTCACGCAAAAGACCCTTTTCTACCAAGGAATTGATAGAGCTATCAGAATTAACCCCGCGTATTGCGCTAACCTGCGCTCGGGTGGCAGGCTGGCTATAGGCAAGCACTGCCAAGGTTTCAAGGGCAGCTTGAGAAAGCTTTCGTGTATCCCAGGAAAGGACGTACTTTTCGATGAGCTCGTGGTAGACCGGATGGGTAAACAAGCGCCAACCACCAGCCACCTCGCGCAGCTGTATCCCACGCTCCTTAGCGACAAAGGTATCACGCAGGTCCTCTAAGGCAGCTTCCACCTTTGCTGGCTCCACCTCAAGCATCTCTGCAAGCGTCAAGACACTCACTGGCTCATCACTTACGAAGAGCAAGGCCTCAAGCGCTGCGCTAAGTTGATTTTCCTGTAAGCCCTGAAACATTAGTGCCCAACCTCTCCTACCGAAGTTAGCTCCCCATCATCATTTAGATTAAGTTCTCCTGAGCCTTCAACATAGCTTATGGCAATATCGCCAAACTGCCTGTCTTGCTCAAGGCGAAGCATATTGCGCTTATACAGTTCCAAAATTGCTAAGAAGCGCACCACTATTAAGGCAGGTGGATCGCTTCGGCTCACCAAGTCAGAAAACTGCAGCTGTTTTGCTTCTTGAATTTGCTCATGGATAAGATGCATCTGCTCATCAAGAGCAATAGGCTT
>CAYSMG010000010.1:0-5417 GCA_964432045.1 uncultured Eggerthellaceae bacterium | reverse complement strand
CTTCTTGAATTTGCTCATGGATAAGATGCATCTGCTCATCAAGAGCAATAGGCTTAGCCGCAATATGCTCCGACTCAAGAAGAAAGGTCTCCCTGCGCGCAAAGGCGCTTGCAGCAAGCAAGGCAAGGTCTTCCAATGATACTAAGCGAAGGAAGTCGGGCATAAGATTTAAAAAGGGTGCATCGGGACCAAAGGGACGAGCATGCATTCGTCCTTCTGCCTCAAAGCGTGCCTCTAGGGCAAGAGCGGCATTTTTGTACTGCTTGTAGGTCAACAAGCGCTCGACCAGAATATCGCGCGCTGCCGAGGGAGCCAGCTCTTCAATTTCGGCATCGATTTCCCCTTGTTTGGAGGGCAGAAGGCTTTCAGCCTTAATTTCAAGCAAGGTGGATGCAACCAACAAAAAATCGCTTGCTACATCAAGGTCGAGGTTTTGCATACGACTCAGCTCGGCTAAGTATTGATCGGCAATTTGGGTGATGTTAATTGCCCCAATATCAACCTTTTGTCGACTTACCAAATACAAAAGCAGGTCAAAAGGTCCTTCGAAGGAGTCTATACGCACACGATACGACATTGTCATCTACCCCATAAAGCTAAACAGGAGATCAAAAAGCTGTGCAAGTAAAAGGTCTTAGATTCCATACGCTCTTACCTTAGGCCAAAAGCTCACGTGCCTGCGCTTCAAGAGTCTTTAGCATAGCATCGGCGGCCTGGGCATCCTCCCCCTTTGCAAACAGGTAGGCCTTTATCTTTGGCTCGGTACCACTGGGACGGACAATAAGCTTGCCGCCACCCTCAAGGCGAAACTCAAGAACCTCAGCAGAAGGCAGGCCATCAACACCTGAGGCATAATCGATAGCTTGAATCACCCTCCGTTCAGCTAGAGACTGAGGGGGTCTGTTTCGTAAATCTCGCATGAGCTGACTCATGCGTATCGACCCATCTTCACCCGGATAAGACACAGAAATCGTACGGTTAGTTTGCCAGCCAAACTTCTGATACAAAGCTCGCATAGCCTGAACCAAGGACAAACCCTGGGTCTTATACCAGCGAGCCATTTGGCAAATCAGCATACTCGCTACAACAGCATCCTTATCACGCACATGGGTACCCGCAAGATAACCATAGCTTTCCTCAAAGCCAAAGAGGAAGCGATCTTGCTCCCCCGCTTTTTCAAGCAGGCCGATCTGTTCGCCAATGTACTTAAAGCCGGTAAGGGTGCGCTTAAGCTCAAAGCCGTAATAATCAGCAAGATCATCGCACATTGCAGCAGAGACAATAGTAGTTACACAAAGCTTGTTCGAAAGATCCTCTCCCCGCTGAAGGGCCTTACTTGCCAAAAAATCCATGAGCAAGATACCCATTTCATTCCCAGAAAGCAGGGTGTAATCATCGCCATCTTCACAGGCGACCCCAACTCGGTCGGCATCGGGGTCGGTTGCAAGAAGCAAATCAGGGGCATCCCCTTGGGCCTTACATTCGTAGCACAGTGCTATACCTGCTTCAAGAGCCGCACGTTCTTCAGGGTTAGGATACTCGCAGGTAGGAAAGTTGCCGTCTGCCTTGCTCTGCTCTGGCACCAAGGTGATATTGATCAGACCTATTGCCTCCAAAATGCGCGAGACGCACTCAAGACCGGTACCGCACAGAGGAGTGTAGACCAAAGAAAGCGGATTAAGCTTGTCGGTGGAATCTTCCTGGGACTGCTCAAGCACTGCTTCAACAAAACCGTCTAGGGTGGCCTCAGGGATATCTTTAATCATGCCCTCACTTTGCGCCTGGTCATAGTCCATCAGCTTTGCCGCCGGCCCTACTTCAGAAAAATAAGCAAGACAAGCAATGCGCTCTGAAATTTCCTTAGCCGCAAGGCTGGTAATTTGACAGCCATCAGAGGCGTAAACCTTATAGCCATTATAAGCCGAAGGGTTATGACTTGCCGTCATATTAATACCTGCTGAGCAGCCCAAATCACGCACTGCAAAGGAGAGGGCCGGGGTTGGCTCAATGCGCGGATAGACAAAGACCTTCACCTTATTAGCCGCAAGAACCGAAGCAGCAATACGTACAAATTCCTCGCCTTTATGACGTGAATCCCGCGCGATTGCCACACTAGGTTCATCAAAATGTGCCACCAAATAATCAGCAAGGCCCTGGGTTGCTCGAGCAACCGTATAGCAGTTCATGCGGTTAGTGCCTACCCCACACACTCCTCGCAAGCCAGCTGTTCCAAATTCAAGGTCTTGAAAAAAGGCATCACTAATAGACTGAATTTTTTGAGTGTCTCCCTCTTCTAAGATCTGTGAAAAGGTCTTAAGTTCACTAAGAAGCTCACTGTCATCGGTATACTTCATCCACTCATTAAAACGCGCCTGAACTTGCTCACTTAGCATATCCTTGCCTTTCTTAAATTAGAAAGTGAACTGATCGCCCTCGGTATTGTATAAAAGAGATCTCTCCTTGGTTTCTCAAAGACTCATTCTAGCTGAGAAAAACCCTGCTGACGGAGGGCTTCATAGACCCCTATCGCAACGGCATTGCTTAAGTTAAGACTGCGCAGACCACAACGCATGGGAATCCTTAGACACCTGTTGGCATAAGCACTAAGAATCTCCTCATCAAGGCCTCTGCTTTCTCGACCAAAAACAAGAAAGGCATCGGGTCCAAAATGGACCTGCGTATAGCGAGTAGCGGCCTGCCCACTAAAGAGATGAAGCTCGGCCTCGGCATTGCTTGAAAAGAACTCCTGGGTGCAGGACCAGCGAATAATCTCAACCTCACTCCAGTAATCACAGCCAGCCCGCTTAAGGTTTCGCTCTGTTGGACGAAAACCAAGTGGCTCAACCAGATGAAGACGCGCTCCCACGCAGGCGCAGGTGCGAGCGATATTGCCGGCATTTTGCGGAATCTCTGGTTCTACCAAAACCACATTGAGCATTTTTATCTCTTCCTCCCAGCCTTCAAGCTCAGTGTTTTTTTCTCCTCACCTTCAAGCTCTTGGTTCCTCATAGGCCCTAGGCAAGAGCCTCTGTTTGCCGAGCCATTTCAGCTTCTAGCTCTTCACTTAGGGAGAGCCACTCCTCTTCTGCCTGGGTAAGACGCTTTTTTAAACTGGCGTGTTCGGCAATGACATCACTTGAAGCATCTTCCTTGATGTAAAAATCCGGATCAGCTAAAAGCTTTAGAATCTCATCAAGGCGCGCTTGATCGCGCTCCATTTGAGCTTCAAGTTCTCCAATACGCTGCCGCTGAGTTTTCAAAGCCGCATAGGCACGGTTGCGCGCCTCGGCTTCTCGACGTTTTTGCTCCTTGCTTTTGGGCGCACTTCCCTTCGGTGCTGTCAGTTCAAACTGAGAAGCACTGCCCGATTGAGCAGATGAAGCCTTCTTTCCCTTACCTTGAGATGAGACAGAACTTTTAGACTTAGCCTGAGGGTCCCTTGTCTTTTTTAAAGCAGCCTCATCAGAAAAGGTGGAAAGCTTCCTTGTCCGTCGCAGGGTCGTCGTTGAGGCTTGAGCAGAAGCTTTGCTGTGAGACTGAACATCTGCCATCACCTCATCGATGAGAGAAGACGCCTTGACTGGATCAGCATCAAGCTGACCACTTTTATAGAGATAATAATCGTAGTTGCCCTCGTAGAGCTGAACATGCCCTCTATCAACCTCAAGAATACGGTTTGCCACGCTTCTGATGAGATGGCGGTCATGAGTGATAAGCAGAATGCTTCCCTCAAAGGACAGAAGAGCCTGCTCTAAGATATCAGCACTGGCAATATCAAGGTGATTAGTTGGTTCATCCAAGCAAAGCAGGGGACGAGGAGCAACCAGCATCTTGGCAAGGGCCAGACGGCTTTTTTCTCCCCCCGATAAAACACTTACCTTTTTGTTTACCTCATCACCTGAAAAGAGAAAGGCACCCAAAAGCGTGCGAACCTGACTTATGGTCCATCCCGGTGCAGCATTATCAAGCTCTTCAAAAACCGTGTTTCCCGGAGATAATTCCTCAAGTTGGTGCTGGGCATAGTAGGTTTTTGTCACGTGGGCGCCATATTCTATGCTTCCCTTATCAGGGCTAAGTACGCCGGCAATCATCTTGAGAAGGGTTGATTTACCTGCGCCATTAGGGCCCACCAAGGCAATTTTGTCTCCCCGGTAGAGGGTGAAGTCTAAATTTTCATATACCTTCTTTTTCCCATAAGACTTTGACACGCCACGCAAGCGAACAACCTCATCACCGGTTCGCGGGGGTTGTTTGAAATTGAAATGGAGGGTTTTATGCTCTTCAGGAATAACAATGCGATGCGCCTTGATGCGCTCAAGTTTTTGAAGGCGATCCTGAGCTTGCTTGGCCTTCGTTGCCTTGTAGCGAAACTTTTCGACAAATGCCTCCAAATGGGCAATCTCTTCGTCCTGCTTTGCCTTTTCAAGCCGCAGGCGCTCCAATCGCTCTTCACGGGCTTTTAGGTAGGCACTGTAGTTGCCCTTGTACAGATTTATCTGCGCATTATCAACCTCTGCGACCCTATCAACCATGTTATCCATAAAGGCACGATCGTGACTTACAACAATCACGGTACCGCTATAGCCGCGAAGAAAACCCTCAAGCCACTTGACGCTTTCCAAATCAAGATGATTGGTAGGTTCGTCAAGCAGTAAAACTTCAGGGTTTGCCACCAAAAGCTTTGCAAGGGCTATACGCATTTGCCAACCGCCGGAAAACTCGCTGGTCATCCGTCCAAGATCAGCTTCACCGAAGCCAAGGCCAAAAAGAACCGAGCGGATCCTTGCCTCAACGGTATAGCCGCCCAGTGCCTCAAAGGCATCCCGTGCCTTCCCTGCTGCCGCTAGGGCCTGCTCCGTCGGCTTTTCGCCTAGCCCCTCTTCCAGCCTATGCAGACGCTCCTGGGCAGCCAAAAGTTTTACCTGGGAAGACATAAGCTCATCAAAGATAGAGCGGTTCTGCATCTCGATTGCCTCTTGCTTCAGGTAGCCAAGCTCTACCCCCTTAGCAAAGACAACACGTCCTTCGTCAGCATCTTCTTCGCCCGCGATAATATTGAGCAGGGTTGTTTTTCCTGCTCCATTTGAGCCCACCAAGGCCAGGCGATCGTAGGCCTCCAAACGAAAACTTGCATTGTAAAATAGGGTGCGGCCGCCAAAGGACTTAGAGATATGCTCTACCTGCATAATCATGCGTATACTCCTTGGGAAGCAAGTCTCACCGTATAAAACGAAGTCTAAAGACTAAAAAAGCCAGACGATAAAGCGCCTGGCCTTTGGTTTCATGGTGGGCGGTACAAGATTTGAACTTGTGACCCCTACCGTGTCAAGGTAGTGCTCTCCCCCTGAGCTAACCGCCCCTGTGTACGCAAATTGATCCTTCGCGCATCAGCAGGAAAGAAGTTTACCAGATTAGAA
>CAYSMG010000009.1:14801-17394 GCA_964432045.1 uncultured Eggerthellaceae bacterium | reverse complement strand
CAACAATCTTCACGCCACCAATACGATATACATCAGAGGTGTAGACTATGGCCAAATCGACATCACCCGTGCTGGCATAGCTGCAAACATTGCCCACGCTTGAACCTTCGGTCACCAAACCCTCAAGAGGCGTACCTTCAAAGGTGCCATCGGTGCCAGCGGAGTCAGAGCCTGTTGCGCCATCAGCGTCAATCCAAGCACCGACGGTGGATAGGGCCTGCTTTGCATAGTTGCCAGCGGGCACGTTTGCATCGCCTACAGCCAGGGTGTATGCGCCCGTTGCGATATCCTCAAGCGTTATATCGCTCAGGTCGGAATCCTCAGCAGCTACGATTACCAAGTCGTTGGTGAACATGTCAAAGCGCGTGCTTTCGTCGACATAGCTCTCTTCCACGGCAGTATTCATGGTGCCCGATGAAGCGGTGATGAGGATATCGGCATAGGCACCGCCGCCCAGCATTTCATTGAGCGTGCCGGATGCTTCATACTGAGTATCCGCAAAGGTTACGCCTGTTTCCTCGGTGTAAAGAGCCTGAACCTCTTCCAATGCCTCAGAAAGCGAATTGGCTGCGAAAATCTGCAGTTCCACCTCTTCGGTAGCCGCCGACTCTTCGGTCGAGCTTGCATCTTCGGTGTCCTCACTTGATGAGCAACCGAAAAGCCCCATAGCGCCTACCAAAGCGAAGGTGCAGACACCCGCCATTACGGCCCGGATCTGTTTTTTCATCTTTCCCCTTCTTCCTTCCTTAGACTTGTCTGCAACAAGCTTTTGTTTCTCTTGTTGCATTGCAGGCTGGCATCTATCCTTATCGCCATACCTTCCTGCTTCGAAGATATTATGCTTACGTGCAGCTATAGTCAAGGATATCTATATTACTGCTCGTCTATTTTTATTATTGATTAAAGCTTTTTATGGATATACCAAGCTATAAGCTACCCGCCTTATCCAACCCTCAAAGATACGATTAAGACCTTGGATTTTATTTAGCAAGTAGCGTATGATATAGCAGTTTGGCATAGTATTTTTACTCGTAAGCCAGAAACCCGCTTCGGCGCTTAAACAGTGCAAGGTTGAAAGGAATACCCCAAAATGGCAATCTCTACCGCCGATTTTCGAAATGGCATGTGCATCGATTACAACAACAAGCTGTGGACCATCGTAGAGTTTCAGCATGTAAAGCCCGGCAAGGGCGGAGCCTTTGTGCGCACCAAACTTAAGGATATCCGCTCAGGTCGCGTAGTTGACTATACCTTTAACTCAGGCACCAAGTTTGACTCGGTCCGTTTAGAGACAAAGAAGCTGCAGTACCTCTACAACGATGGTGCCGATTACTGGCTGATGGACAACGACACCTATGAGCAGATGAACGTTTCGACTGAAACGGTGGGTGACGCCGCAAAGTGGCTTAAGGAAAACGACGAAGTTTCGCTTTTGTACGCTGGCGAAGAGCTTATTAGCCTTGAGCCTCAGATGTTTGTTGAGCTTGAGGTAACAGAGACCGAGCCAGGCTTTAAGGGCGATACCGCCACCAATACCACCAAGCCTGCCACTCTAGAAACGGGTACCACCATTCAGGTTCCCACCTTCGTGGAAATTGGTGACATCTTGCAGATCGACACCCGTGATGGGCGCTTTGTAAAACGCGTCTAGGCACAGACTTGAATCCACGCCAAGGCTTATAGGCCAAAACCAATACAAACCCAATAACAAAAGCAGTTCGCCCCGCCGGGCAAAAGGTCTGGCGGGGTTTCGTCATTTAGAGCACGCATAAGTCGTGGCTTGAACGCGTAAAGACCTCGTAGCCTTCTTCGGTAATAAGCCCATAATCCTCAAGACGCATGCCAAACTCACCTGGCAGGTATATCCCCGGCTCTACCGTCACAACATTGCCCACCTCAAGCGGAGCATCGTTGCGCAGTGCCAAAAGTGGCTCCTCATGAACCTCTATCCCGACCCCATGACCAAGGGAATGACCCATGCAGCCACCAAAGCCGGCGCAAGCAAGTATCTCTTCGGCCCGAAGGTGAGCAGCGCGCCCGCTTACGCCAGGTGCCAACATGGCTTCCACCTGCTCGTTCGCCTCGCGTATAGCCTCATAGGCGGCGCGCATGCGCTGCGTTGGTTCACCCAAAAAGACGGTGCGCGTCATATCGGAGCAGTAGCCATAAGCCCGCGCCCCAAAATCCATAACCACGCACTGACCTGCTTCAAGAAGCGTGTCACCCGGTACCGCATGAGGCCTTGCGGCATTAGTGCCACTTGCCACAATAGATGGAAAAGCCAGGCCCTCCGCCCCATGACGGCGCATGTAATCATCAAGCTCTATTTGCACCTCACGCTCACTCATCCCCGGCTTCATAAAGCCAATGATGTAGGCAAAGGCAGCATCGGTAATGGCCTGGGCAGCCCGCATCCGCGCTACTTCGCAGGGTTCTTTTATGGCGCGCAGTTTTTGTACGAAACCTGAAGTCTCTCGTATCTGAGGTCTAATATCCGCCTGTTTAAGCGCCTCTTGAAAAGAGCGGTATTCGGCCAAACTCAGGCTGTCCTCAATGCCTATTACCACCTCTTCAGGAAGCGGCAAGCCAGCTG
>CAYSMG010000009.1:0-14701 GCA_964432045.1 uncultured Eggerthellaceae bacterium | reverse complement strand
GTCGCAGGCGCTCAAGACGACGAGCAGCTGCTCCTTCGCTGATAAGGGCCGTTTGGTCAAACAGAGGTGTCTCAGGAACTTCGGGAGAGGGGAGCACCCCAACATCTTTTTTTGTGCGCCCATCCCCTCCTTTTTGCTCATCGCTTTTCGCTTGCGCTTCGTCTGAAGTTTGCTCCTTGCTTGCCTTTTGCTCCTGAGTTTGCACGCGCGCAATAATAGCTGCCGCTGCCTGAGTGCTTTCCGGTGCAACTATCACCTGGCCAGGTTCGCAAACCTTCTGATAGTCTTCGCCCAAGGGCTTGCGCACCCCCGCCAAAAGCAGATCAAGAGCATCGCAGTAGCCCTGAAAACCGCGCCCTTTTACCTGCGCAACGCAAACCGGCGCAATTACCGAGATCTGCCGAAAGGCCTCGCGAGCATCCACATCAGAAATATGCACCTCTACACAGGGCACCTGTATTCCACCCAGTGCATCGCGCAGAGCATAGGAGTAGTGGGTGTGTGCCCCGGGATTGTAGACAATGCCCTCATAGCTTCGGTGGGCCTCATGAATCTTTTCAAGCAGAGCAGCCTCGCTATTGGACTGAAAACAGCTTACCTCTACCCCGCGCTCATTCGCATAGTTAACAAAGAGCTGTTCGAGTGCCGCAAGACTCTGCGTACCGTAGACCCCCGGCTCGCGCACGCCAAGCATATCTAAGTTAGGGCCATTGAGCAGCAAGACCTTTTTCATTCCGCTCGTTCCCTTTCCTGCATCCAAAGTTCAAGGTGGTGAAGAATGTCTGAATCCTCAACCTCAAGCAGCTGCCATTGTCCAACATCGCGCGGCAGAACAAATTTCACCTTACCCCCACGAACCTTCTTGTCGTGTTTCATGGCGTCTAGAATCGCTTCAGGTTCAGCCTCCCATGAAAGAGGCGGCAAGGCGAGGGTATCAAGCAGCTCGTCTTGAGTTGAAACAAATTCAGCACTGGCATCAAGCAGATCTTGCGCCATCCGAGCAGCAAAACGCATGCCTTCGGCAACTGCCTCACCGTGGGTGAAGGTGCCAAAACCCTCAAGTTTTTCAATGGCGTGGCCCAGAGTATGCCCATAATTGAGACATTCACGCACGCCCTTACTTTCGGTTTTATCCTTAGCAACAATATCGGCCTTAAAGACCACGCAGCGCTGGATAAGCTGGGCGGTCAATTGCTCGTCGCGATGAGCTATAGCTTCAGCGTTTTCTAGCATCCAGAAGAAGAAGTCGTCAGAATCAATTACCGCAGATTTTGCGGCCTCAGCGCAACCGCAGCGCCATTCGTTCTGAGGCAGACTTGCAAGTGTTGAAGTGTCAGCGCAGACGAAGGAGGGCTGCAAAAAAGCTCCGACAAGATTTTTACCTGCTTCAAGATTAATGGCCGTCTTCCCGCCTACAGAGGAATCGACCATGGCCAACAAGGAAGTAGGCAGCTGCACTACCGCTACCCCGCGCATATAGGTCGCACCCGCAAAGCCCGCCAGATCACCTACCACCCCACCGCCAAGTGCGAACACTGCACAGTCACGCCCAAGACCCAGATGAGCCATGGCTTCCCAGATTTCGCCTAAGACCTCAAGCGACTTGGACTTTTCGCCAGCAGGAATCACAATGTCGCTCACCTTCATTCCCACTCCAGCAAGCTGGGCCTTGACCTCATCCTTGTAAAGCGGGGCTACATTCGAATCGCTTATGATGAGGGCGCAGCTTATATGTTCAAGACCCGGAACACGATGCAATTGCGTCCCAAGCTCTTCAAAAATGCCCTTACCAATACGCACCGCATAGGGGTGCTCACCCGGAATACCTACCATTACCTTTGTTGCCACAAAATGCCTTCTTTCTTTAAGAGGCTTCGTACTATAGAAGCAAGAGAGTTAACCCCTCGACCCGAGGTATCCACAACTACATCGGCCACCTCTTCGTACAGAGGAAGACGCTCGGCATTGCTTTTGCGAGCCGCTTCTGTGTCGCCCAAAAGAGGACGGGTAGAAGGATTGCTGATGCGCGACTTTGCCTCATCTGCCTCAACCTTCAAAAAGACAGTAAAACCGCCCTCTCGCAAAAGACTCCGATTCTCGGGACGCAGAACGACTCCGCCCCCACACGAGACCAAAAGCGGATCACCTTGCACAATCTCATACAAGAGTTGCGTTTCTAAGTCGCGGAAATAATCCTGACCCTGATTGGCAAATATCTCGCGAACAGACCTGCCTTCACGCCGTTCAATATAGGTATCCATATCCATAGAAGCCAGTCCACACAAGCGGGCCAGCTTACGCGCCACCGAGGTTTTTCCTGCACCCATGAAGCCTACAAAAAAGACGGGGCACTTCAGCTGAAAGGAGGAGTGCAAGAAAGCGCCAGACATATGCTAAACCCTAGCGAGAAGCAGTTCGTAGGCGCTGCTTATAAGCCTTAAGCGCTGCCTTAATGTCGGTCATGTCGTCGCAGCCAAATTTCTGCAGATAGGCATTAGCCAGGACAAAGGCCACCTCGGCTTCGGCTACCACTGCAGCGGCAGGCACCGCACACACATCGCTGCGTTCTTTTGAAGCCTGGGTTGGTTCAAGGGTATCAAGATTGACCGTATCAAGCGCTTGCATAAGGGTGGCAATGGGCTTCATCGCTGCCGTAATAAGCAAGGGCAAACCGGTAGTCATTCCGCCTTCAAGACCGCCGGCATTATTACCCTTGCGGCTAAAACCTCGCTTGGAATCAAGATAAATCTCATCATGCACCTGTGAACCAAAACGACGCGCCGCTTCAAAACCCAGGCCAAACTCAAGACCCTTGATAGCCGGAATTGAGAGCACGGCAGCGCCCAATTGGGAAGTAAGGCGATCACGCCCCGTGGCATACCCGCCCACCCCGGGCACCAGGCCACGTACTACCACACGAAAGGTTCCACCGAGAGTGTCGCGATTTTCCCTTGCCTCATCAATGGCACGCATCATGTCCTCAGAGGTCTTTTCATCAGGACAGCGCACCTCGGAAAGTTCGATATCAAGGGGCTTGTAGTCACTCGCAGCAAGCAGGGGATCCTCTTCTTTCAAGGAAACCGAGCCAATGGAGGTGACATAGGAGAACACCTCAACACCCATTTCGGCCAAAAATTCGCGCGGCACCCCTGAAGCAGCAACCCGTGCCGCAGTTTCTCGCGCACTGGCTCGCTCTAAAATGTTGCGACAGTCATCGGTATCGGTCTTAAGAGCGCCCACTAAATCAGCATGACCTGGGCGAGGGCTTACCTCGCGTACCAAGTCGGCAGGGGCCTCACCAAAGGCCGCCATGCGCGTCTGCCAGTTTTTCCAGTCTCGGTTTTGCACCATAAGGCAAACAGGAGAACCTAGGGTGCGTCCAAAGCGAACGCCAGCACTTACCCGGACGCTGTCCTGTTCGATTTTCTGGCGGTCACCACGCCCATAACCTGCCTGCCTTCGTGCAAGATCGGCATTAATTTGTTCCTCAGAGATACGCAGCCCTGCCGGCACTCCCTCAACAATTGCAGTCAATACCGGCCCATGGCTCTCACCAGCTGTGAAGTAACGCATGCGGTCAATTCCCTCCTCGACAATATACGGGCTAATTGTACCCCAGCCTTACCTTGACTGCTGCTTTAGCTCAGTGGCTTAAATGAGCTTCCCGCTTCCCGCTTCTCGCTTTCCGCTTGTAAGCTATTTTGACCCCTTGATCAGTAAGTTTAGATAGAAGGTTCATAAATGGCACAGTTATTAGGAGTTTCATACATCTCAACCCGAGAGATATTGAAACCCTGTTCACGCAATTGCTCGACAAAATAGCGGGCTAGATTTTCCGCCGTGGTACGAAAGGGCAAAATAGTAAGCGAAAAGCCCTCGGATTCAAGCGCTTCTATTGTTGTTTCTCTAAGGCTTCCCGCCTCCACCAAAAAGCTATGATCCAGGCTCTGAGCAAGGCTACGAACCGCCTCTTTGAAAACCGCAAAGTCAAGCACCATATCGCGCATCGTGCCCTCAGTCTGCAATTGCTCTTGGGAAAGATACACAAGCGCACGCCAACGATGTCCGTGAAGGTTTTCGCACTTACCGTAATAGTCGGCAAGAAAGTGAGCAGAGTCAAAGCAAACTTCGGTCTTTAAGCTATACACAGCACACCTTTTCTTCCACATAGACCCTTTCTGCCAGGCCCTTCATTCATTAAAGGAAAAGCCGGCAGCTTGGGCCATAAGATCAAATAATTCCTGGGTGGTGTAGGCACCAAGCCTTTCGCGAACTGACAAAGGGGCACTCTTTGTCAGAATACGCAGCGTTTCAACCGCCTGCATAACCAGCATTCCCGCCCCATCATTTACCTTACAACCTAGCTGCAAGGCAGCCTGCACCAAGGCTGTTACTCCATGGCCATAAACCGCATCAAAGACACGCTGATGCGAGCTCAGAAGGTTAACATCAAAGGGAGCGGCATCTTGCGGCTTCATGCCCAAGGGCGTGGCGTTTATCACGAGATCAGCATGGATTAAAGCTTTGCGCCCTTGAGCATAACTTCCTGCCTGAACCTGAGGAGCGCACCGACCAAGGGTATCCTCTCGGCGTTTCTGCCAGGCGCCTATAACCTTGCGTACGTGCACATCATCGCGACCCAAAAGCCACACCTGCGCTACCCCGTGGTCAAGGCAGGCTCCTAGAATGGAAAGTGCTGTGGGACCACTTCCGCATATCACCACCTGAGAACCAGAAAAGTCAAAGCCATCCTGCTCTAAAAAACCAACGCAGCCTGCCCCATCGGTGTTATAGGCCACGAGGAAAGGTCGGTTTAAGACCTCATCTGAAGATTGCGCAAGGGACTGGTTTAAGGTCTGATCGCAAGACTGGTCAGAAGGATACTTGAATCCCTGCCCTAAAAACAAGCCTTCGTTCACCAAAAGGTTTGCCCCATTGGCACAAATTGCCGCCGCATCGCATAAGCTAGCTGCAGCAAAGGCCAAAGGCTTATAAGGTGTTGTTATATTGACCGAGCGAAAAGCCGCATTTTTCAATATCGCCTGCGCCTCATCGGTACTTGGGCAGTCAAGAAGCTCATAGTGCCAGGGAATACCTGCCGCAGCATACACGGCGTTATACATCACAGCAGACTTAGAATGCCCCACCGGATGTCCTAATAAATACTGCCTGTTTTGAGCGTCTTCTAGGGTGCTCACCATACCTTCTTCCAAAACATCTGTAAGCCCTAAGCGCCCCTTCTTCAAAGGCCGGCTCAATTAAGACCGTGGTTCTTCGCAGGCAACCGGAGCCTTGTTGCCTTCGGGTTCGCGCTTGCCCATTACCAGCCGTTCAAAATTGCGCAAAAGCAGGGTGTGTGGCAGATCTTGTTCTACCAAGGGCTGAAGCAGATATGCCTTCATGCCTAAAAAGTGGGCCCCCAAGACATCAGTCACCAGCTGGTCTCCTATCACCACCGTTTCAGCACGCCGGGCACCAAGCTTGTGCAGGGCCATCAAAAAGGCAGGGGGCAGAGGCTTTATTGCCTTGGCCACAATGGGCAAATCCAAGCTTTCAGCCAGCTTGTAGACCTCCTTGTGCCAATTATTGGAAACCAAGCAAAAGGCCAGACCGCTTTCTCGCGCCTTTGCGAGCCACAAAGCAACATCACGGGGTACCTCATGGGTGTCACGCGTGAGAATGGTGTTGTCAATATCCATCAGCACTGCCTTAAAACCGCAGTTCAGCAGATCGTGCCGAATATCTATGCGCGATATTCGAGAAAAATATCTATCAGGCTTCAAAAAAGACATCTCAGTTTACCCGCACAAAAAAGATGACTCAAAGATCTTAGGAGAAGGTTTGCAGGTGTTCTTCGTAGGTCTCACTAAAGTAGTACTGCATCGTACCCGAATCGTCGGCTTCGAAGTAGAAGAAATAATAATTGCTCTCTTCGGGATCGCAGACCGCCTGTAGGCTCCCAAGGCTCGGTGAGCAAATAGGCGTAGGTGGCAGACCCGTGTTGGTGTAGGTGTTATAGGCGCCATCAGTTGCAATATCTTCAGCGGTGGGATCGTGTCCTACCTCATAGGCGGTGGTTGCATCACTTTGCAGCAGACCATAGCTTGGCTCACCATCGGTGGTAAGACGGTTATAGAACACCGAAGCTACCCGCGCACGAATATCAGCATCGTCGGTTGATTCCTTCTCTACGATAGAAGCAAGTTTCAGTACATCATAGTGACTAAGACCCAAGTTTTCCGGATAGGAATAATCCAATTCCGCAATCTCACTTTGGTACTGGCTTAACATCTGGCGAATAAGAGAATCGGCCGTATCATCCTCGTCTACTTCATAGGTTTTGGGAAACAAAAAGCCTTCTAAGGTGGCAGTCCCCGCTTCTGAAAGGAAGGAATAATCAGCAGCATAGACGCTCGCATCAGATGCCGCCTGAGTGAACTCTTCGGCACTAATGCGTCCATCGGTAAAGCTTGCCACCGCCTCGGCAATTTGCGCTAGGGTGTAGCCCTCGGGAATGGTAAGCCCCTCGCTAAGCACATTCGGGCCAGAAACAAGCAAGCTTACTACCTCTTCTACACTCATGCCTCCAGTAAACTCATAGGTTCCTGGCTTGAGTGAAGAGGCAGCATTTGCGCTGTTTACCTGATTAGTAAAATCGCCCGTACTGCCTATAACTCCGGCCTCAAGCAGCTGACTCGCTATATCTGAAGCGGTTGAACCCTCCGCAATTTCAAGCTGGACAGTCTGCCCCTCAGCAAGGCTCGGTTCAGACGAGCAACCTCGCACCACCCCAACTATCACAAAGACCAAGGCGACAACCACCGCCAAGGCAAGCACCAAGGCAATGATGGCCGGTAGCTTAGAGCGCTTTGGCCGAATGTAGCTGGTGTCGTAGGTGCGAAACATGCGATCTCCTCGCGCATGCGCAGAGCGAGCCGCATGATTAGGACGTTCTGAGTAGGTGATTTGACGTTTGCGCAGGGCCATGAGTCTTGATCTCCTTTATGCTTCAGACGCACGGCGCGCATCAAGCCACGCCTGCAAGAACATGCTTGCGGCTATCATATCCACTTTGCCACGCATCTTTTTCTCGGATAAACCCTTTTCACGCAAACTACGTTTGGCCTCACTTGAGCTTAGGCGCTCGTCGGTAAACTCACAATCCAACTGAGCAGCCTTTGCTATAGCTTCTGCCTCACGACGAATGCGCAGAGCTTGGGGTCCTTCCTCACCTGAAAGGCTGTAAGGAAGCCCGCAAAGCAAAAGATCGGGCTCCCAATCATCCAAGATACGTTGAAAGGATTTTGCGCAGCTTCGCACCTCCGCTGCGGGCAGGACGCAAAGAGGACTTGCCACCCTTCCATCAGGGTCGCTTATCGCAAAACCCACTCGAACTTCCCCGATATCAAGGGCTAAAACTCTCATGTTTTAGGACTGGGCAAACAGGGAGCGTGCCTCATCGAGTGCTGCGTCAAGCCCTGAAGGATCTTTGCCGCCCGCCTGTGCCATGGTGGGCTTGCCCCCGCCTCCGCCTTTAATATGGCCTGCAATTTGCTTAATGATTGCCCCCGCATTAAAGCCTGCCTCTACCGCTTCATCGCTGCCTGCAGCCATAATGACAGGCTTGTCATTGTTCAGGGTCGCTATAACACAGGCACCGGGTGAGGGCAGATGCGAACGCAGGATGTCCCAAGCATTACGCAGACCACCGGTATCAAGACCATCCATACGCGTAATAACCAAGGGATAGCCAACATCGATCATATCCTTAAGATGGTCAGCCACATTACCCTCAGCAGCAAGCTGTGCGCTATGCTTTTGCTTTGCCTCAAAGTCTTTTATCAAGGCAAGGTTTGCGCTTGCGCGTGCTGCGACCTCCTGTACAGGCACCTTTAAAATAGCTGCTGTTTTCTTGAGCTCAGCTTCAAGACGGTTCATGTAAGAAAGAGCATCGTAGCTGGTCACCGCCTCAATACGACGCAGGTTTGCACCTACACTGCTCTCAGAAATAATTTTGACAAAGCCAATTTCAGCCGTGTTTTTCACATGGCAGCCACCACAGAGTTCCTTTGAGAAATCATCAACTGCCACCACGCGCACAAGATCATCGTATTTTTCGCCAAACAAGGCGGTCACACCTGCGCTGCGCGCCTCATCAAGAGATGTTTCATAGACAGAAAGAGGGGTGGCCGCCATGACCTCCTCATTGGCTACTCGCTCAATTTCAGCTAGCTGATCTGCACCTACTGATTCGAAGTGAGTAAAGTCGAAACGCAGTCTGTCAGGACCAACAAAAGACCCCGCCTGCTTTACATGGTCTCCAAGTACCTGGCGTAAAGCTGCATGCAAGAGATGTGTTGCGGTGTGGTTGCGAACTATGCGCGCTCGACGACGAGCATCTACCTGGGCTAGGACCTCAGCTCCTGTCTGCACACTTCCGCTTTCCACTTCAACAATATGCGTAACCAGGCCCTTTTCAGGTGCCTTGGTATCACGCACCTGAATTTGTAGGCCCGAGGCGGCAAAAAGTATTCCCGTATCGCCAACCTCACCACCCATTTCAGCATAGAAGGGCGTGGTATCAAGAATGACCTCTCCGGTATCTCCCGCCCGAAGTTCCTCAACGCGCTTGCCATCCTTGATAAGGGACACAACCTGTGCGGTATGGGAAAGCTGCTCATAGCCCACAAAGCTGCTGGGGCCAAATTCTTTCAAAAGTTCAGCATGCACCCCACCATAGGTGCTCCAAGCCGCCTCGGCAGCATCCTTGGTTGCTGCACGGGCGCGTTCCCTCTGTGCCTGCATACATTCCACAAATTGCTCGTGGTCAACACCTATACCGCGCTCGGCACACATTTCCTCGGTAAGTTCAACCGGGAAACCATAGGTATCGTGTAGGGTAAAGGCCACCTGGCCGTCTAAGACTTTTCCGTTAAGAGCAGCAAGAGCCTCATCTAGGTAGCCCTGACCCTGACGCAAGGTAGCCCCAAAGCGCTCTTCTTCCGAAAGCACAACCCGCTCAAGCAATTCGCGGTTGTCAACAATTTCGGGATACACCTGGCCCATCATGTCCACAATGGCATCGATATAGGTGTTGAGGAAGGGGCCAAAAATGCCAAGCTTGTGCCCATGCATAACCGCGCGACGCAGAAGACGGCGCAAAACATAACCACGACCCTCATTTGAGGGCAGGATGCCATCGGCAATCATAAAGGTGACCGAACGGCTGTGATCGGCCACAATGCGCAAAGATAGATCGATTTGAGCATCACCTGTGCGATAGCTCTTACCCGAGAGCCGCTCACCAACCTCGATCAAGCGGCGCAGGCCATCGGTTTCGTAATTGCTTTGCACGCCCTGCATAATAGCCGCTATGCGCTCAAGCCCCATGCCGGTGTCGATATTGTTGGTGGGAAGCGGAGCAAGACTGCCATCTTCTTGACCATCGTATTGGGTGAACACGCAGTTCCAGTACTCCAAAAAGCGATCACAGTCGCAACCAGGCGCACAATCAGGGTCGCCACAACCAAACTCAGGACCCTGGTCATAGTAGATCTCGGAACAGGGACCACAGGGACCGGTAGGTCCGGCACGCCAAAAGTTGTCATCCTCACCCAAACGAGAGATATGATCCTCTGGCACCCCTAGGCTTTTCCAGATCTCAATGGTTTCATCGTCATCCTGAAAGACCGTAAAGTACAGTTTTTCCTCTGGAAGCTGCAGTATTTCGGTAGAAAATTCATAGGCCCAGGCGCACATCTCTGTTTTGAAATACTTGCCAAAGCTGAAATTGCCCAGCATTTCAAAAAAACTGAGGTGGCGTCCGGTGGTACCAATGATCTCAATATCATTTGTTCGTACGCATTTTTGCACAGTAGTCGCCCCAATATAGTTGGGGTCGAACTCCTTTACATGCAAGAAGTAGGGCTTAAACTGCACCATACCTGCGCTGGTTAAAAGCAGGCTTGGGTCATCGGGTATCAGAGAAGAAGAGGGCAGGCGCTTACAGCCCTTCTCTTCAAAAAACTTCAGATATTTCTCGCGGATTTCCGCTGTGCTCATGTACTTCATCTTCGCCTTGTTCCTTTTATGTTCAAGCCTACCAATATTTCCTGCGGCAATATTCTTGCCGGTATTTTCCATCTACAAACATAGCCTCAATAGTGACTGCGCACGGCTTAACCTTTGCTCCGAAAGCGGGAGCCGCTCTGAGCTCCATCTTCTTCAGTCTTGTGCTGTTTTTCCTGTGTTACAGCCGCCGAAGCATCCGAATGAGAGGTGGTGGCATCGGCCAAGGGGTCTACCTGCCAGGCCCTGGCGGGAACCCCCTTAAAAAACACACCGTCTTGCGAAACCAGCTGTCTGCCGGTACGTTTTTCGAAATAATACACGAAAACAGCCTTTATCACGGCCACGGCAGGTATGGAAACCAGCATACCGAAGATCGAACCCACTAGCCCGCCCATTGCCCCACCTACAGCTGAACCTACCAGCAAAGCCAAAAGGGTGAGAGCTGGATGCACATCTACCGAGTTCTGCATGATTTTAGGGGAAACGAAGGTATACACCACCTGCTGAATGGCGATAGTACCCAATAGAGCCACCAGCGCAATCAAGGGACTGATAAACACCCCCACAATTGCCGCTAAAAGGCCACCCAACCAAGGACCTACCACCGGAATGATGTTGAGCAAGCCGGCAATAACCCCCAAGGCTGCATAGTTAGGAATACCCACCAAGGCAAAGAGAATCCCGCAGCATATTCCAATGATGGCACACTGAATGAGTGTCGCCTTGATATAACCGCCCATTACCCGGGTGAAGGTCACATGCAGCATTTCAAGATCTTCTTGACGCTTTGGCCCTGCTAGGCGAGTACATTCTCTACCCAGAGCAGGCAATTCCATCAGCACCCAAAAAGCCACCACCAGCCCAAAACCTATTACCATAAGGCTGTTGGCAACCCCTGCGCTAAAGGCAATTGCACTCGAAGCGCTCTCACTCGCAAGAGTTGTTGCCCACGTCCCCACAGAGGCAAACACATCATTGAGACCTTGGCGTACCGTTTCGTTTTGCAAAAGATCGGCATAGCGCTCATACAAGGTATTAGCCCAGTCCATAATGCCTTGTATATAGCCCGGAATGCTTTCTAAGAGGTTGGCAAACTGATCTCCAAAGCCAAAAATAGGCGAGAACATCAAAAAGAATATAAGCCCCAAGACCACAAACATCAGCACATAGGCTATTGCAGTACCTACACCACGACTCACACCCCGCTCTTCAAGATTGTTAACAACTCCGCGAAGGCAAAAGACGATGATGGTGGTCCATATCACCACGCCAACCGGAGTAGAAAGTACGCTCAGCAGGTAAAGTAATACCCCTACCAACAAAATTGAGCCCACACAGGCCCAAACGTCCAAGAAGCGCCTGCGCGCCTTAAGCAGCGCATCGGTATCAGGTAAGGCGCCAGAAGCGACAGCCGTAGCAGAGGCAGCAGTATGATTAGCTGCGGTTTTGCTAGTGGTAGTCGCCTGAACAGCCGTGGTATCAGTGACGGTATCCCCCACCTGAGCATCAGTAGCTGAACGGGCATCAGAAGTCTCAGGGGGTACAGCAGGGACAGGAGGAGAAAAACCCAAAGGCGAAGATTCCGCTTTTTGAGCAGCGTCATTTAAGGGATCAACTTCAGGTGTCTCCTCTTTTGGCATTGCGTCGATGCCTTACTCGCCCATACGACTTACTTCGCCAGAAGTCTTTGCTTTTTCAGCCTGTGCCATACGTGCCAGCTCGCCGAGAGTGAGCGCTCTTTGTGAATCCTGCGAAGCAGAGCTGTCCCTAAAAGCTTCATCGGCTACTTCCTGCTTTGGCAGGACCGCGTTTTCAGATGCGCTATCGGCTGCTGCTTTGGCACTGCTGGTCTCATCTTCTAGGAAAGTGTTCTCATAGGTAAAGTAGCCCTGCGTAAGCTCAGGTTGATCGAAAAAGTCCACCGCAGCCTGTTTGTTCAAAGCGGCATCCTCAGCATCCTTGCTCTGGTGGATGTTTGGCGCCTGCTCTTCGGAACCGATCTGTTTCGGTGTGCGAGCCTGTGTGTGGGCCGCCGTTTCGCCCGCCTGTAATTCCTCACGTGCTTCCTCAGCCTTTTTCTGGCCTAAGGCCACCGATTCATCCGAGGCTCCCTGCTCTTTGAACACACCTCGTACTTTATCGGCCACACTATTGACCAGACTCATTGGTGCGCCAACTATATTGTCCACTGCAGAAACGGCTGAAGAGGCGCTGTCGGTAATGTCCGAGACATTTTCTAAGATTTGATCGAGACGCATGATTTCCAAATTAGCAGCATCCACCGTAAGCGACACACGATCAACCAAAGGATCGATCTTCTTTGCCGTCGGTTCAAGCGAGGCCGCAATGTTTTCAAGATGGATCAGGGTAGGTTCAATTTGACGATGCAACTCATCGGTCCTGCGATGAGTTCGACGCACAAAGCGTATGAGCTCGATGATAAGCCACAGCAGGGCAAGCCCCACCACTACATATATCACCACAAGCGCAATACTCATTATCTGATTGAAATCCATTTCGCGCCTCCCATCATGCTTAAAATGCCACTATAGCACGCCATATAAAATACAAGCCCTAGGACTGAGAACTCGCAGAACTCGCAGGGCTTTCTGCAGCAAGAGCCCGATCGCGCGCAATGGCTTCAGAGCGATAAGCTTCCCACCCTCGATCGCTGCTGTGGTAAAAGCAGCCCCGCTGGAGACCCTGCGGCAGATACTGCTGCTGAACCCAAGCACCCGGATAATCGTGCGGATACAAGTAGGCTCCATAGTTTTGTGACCCCGGTCGGTGTCTATCACGCAGGTGGTCAGGTACCTTACGCGCCGGTCCGTGGCGCACCTCTTTCAAAGCGGCATCAATGCCCGCTTCAGCCGCATTACTTTTCGGCGCAAGCGCCAAATAAATAGCTGCCTGAGCAAGGTTAATACGACATTCCGGATACCCTATAACCTCAGCCGCGCGAAAGGCCGCTTCAGCCACCAAAAGCGCCTGCGGATCAGCATTTCCTATATCTTCAGAGGCAGCAATAAACATGCGTCGCGCAATAAACTTCGGGTCCTCGCCGCCATCTATCATACGTGCCAGCCAATACAAGGCTGCATCGGGATCAGAGCCTCGCATCGACTTAATGAAGGCCGATATGATGTCGTAGTGCATATCCTTATTTTTATCGTAAGGCAAACCACGATGCGGATTTGCAGCATGCACCTGCTCAGGACCAATAAGTGCGGGTGTAGCGGCAGTACCGGCCTCCACCATGCCCGAAGCAAGCTCAAGAGTGGTCAGGGCCGCACGAGCGTCTCCTCCGGCAAGTAAGACGATGGCATCACGGGCCTCGTCACTGAGACTGTACAGACCGGCCAATCCCCGTTCGTCGCATAGAGCACGTGCCAAAACCTCTTGTATATCCTCATCGCTGAGGCTATATAGCTCCACCACGCGCGAGCGCGATAATAAGGCTGAATTAACTTCAAAGTAGGGATTTTCAGTCGTAGCCCCTATAAGCACCACTACCCTATCCTCAACCGCATGCAATAAGGTATCTTGCTGGGCGCGATTAAAGCGATGAATCTCATCGACAAAGAGAATGGTGCGCCCCTCGTTTAAACTCAAGCGCTTCTCCGCCGCACTTATCTCGCGACGAAGGTCGGATACGGTGCCACCTATGGCCGACACCTCCACAAATGCTGCCTTTGTAACCTGGGCTATCACATGGGCCAGCGAGGTTTTTCCTGTTCCTGCCGGGCCATACAAGATAAGCGAACTGAGCTTGTCTTGGGTAATGGCGCGAAAAAGCCAGCTATCAGGCCCAATGGCCTCCTTCTGACCGACAACCTCCTCAAGGGTGCAAGGGCGCATACGCACCGCAAGTGGGGCGATATCTTTGCGTGCTTGCTGTTCTATTTCAGAAAAAAGCGTATCCATGAGCGCATGGTAGCATACCGCCGCAGCAAAGGACATTGATGCGCTACTCAGGATTCACCCGAAAAAGCCCCACCCCCGGCCACAGGATGAACCCACCTCGAAAGGTGGGTGCTCGCAGCATGCCTCCCGGTTTTCGTATCAACGGACACGAATCTCCGTTCCACAGGCAATCTTGAGCTCCCTAGTGCTAATACGTCGGTCCATCGCAAAAAATGGCAACGAGGGCGGAACCTGTCTTTGAGTATAAAGGAAGCCTCAAGAAATAAAAGTCTTGACAAATTTTGTGCAAGTTAAATCACCCCGCAACACCGGCAGTATCCGGGCAAAGGCGCTCCAATAATCAGATGGCTCTCAGTCGCAATATTGCTGGTTCTAAAGGGGACGATTACTCATTAAGAGCAAGGTCACTTGAGGTCGGCGCCAAGGCATCCGTAACAGCAAGCGCTTTGGCAGCTTTGATTTCTTGTAAAATTTGGAGTCAACTCCAAATTTTACAAACGGGGACGGTTAGTTTGAGAAACCACCGCAAAACAGCGGGCAGCAAGCGTTGTCGAGTTCAAACTGGGTGCCAACGAAATAGAAAAGGGAGCTGAACATCTTTCGGCGCTCGAGCATTTGATAAAGAAGCACAACGAGACAGAGGATCAATGCCCCTTGCGCCTGCCCGATGTAAAGCTAGTCATTACCGGTACGAAATATGGTTATC
>CAYSMG010000008.1:9647-17593 GCA_964432045.1 uncultured Eggerthellaceae bacterium | reverse complement strand
AAGAGGGAAGCGCTATGGTTGATGAGATTTTGCAAAAGGCCGAAGAGCGAATGAATAAGGCAATTTCGGCTCTTGGTGATAATTTTGCATCAGTGCGTACGGGACGAGCGAATGCCATGGTGCTCGATCGTATCAAGGTGGACTACTATGGAGTTCCCACGCCGGTCAATCAACTTGCTGGCATCAAAACGCCTGATGCGCATCTGCTGCTTATTGAGCCCTGGGACAAGAGCTCTTTGCGTGCCATTGAGCAGGCCATCTTAGAGAGCGACTTGGGAGTTACGCCAAACAATGATGGATCGGTTATTCGCCTTCCTTTCCCGTCGCTGACCGAAGAGCGCAGGCGCGATTTGGTGAAGCAGTGTAAGGCCCTTGCCGAGGAAGCACGCGTGGCCATTCGTAATGTGCGCCGTGATGCTAATGCTGCGCTTGAGCGTAAAGCTAAGGAAGAGAGTCTGCCTGAAGATGAGACCCGCCGCGCCCAGGCCGAGATTCAAAAGCTTACCGATAAGCTTATTGCTCAGGTAGATGAGCTCTTTAAGAAAAAAGAAGCAGAGGTAATGGAAATCTAGTTTGTCTTGACGAGATGCTTGTAGATCGGCGGTTTTAAGGGGTCTTTGAAGGGGTATGAACAAAGAACTAGATTACATTTTTCCTAACCCGCCTTCGGGACTTGATCCGAAGCGCCTTGACCCGATGCGTATTCCCCAACATGTTGCCGTTATCATGGACGGTAATGGCCGCTGGGCAAAAAAACGTGCCCTGAACCGCCTACGCGGACACAAAGCCGGCATAGAAGCTGTACGAGAAACTATTCGCTGTGCATCCGATGTGGGCGTGCGCTACCTTACCATCTACTCTTTCTCGACAGAAAACTGGAAGCGCCCCGAAGATGAGGTCGTGGGCCTGATGGATCTCTTTGCCAAGACCATGCTTGCCGAGGTTGATGAGCTTGACAAGGAAAATGTGCGGGTCTGCACTATTGGCGATCTGAGTCTTTTGCCCTCTGAAACCCGCGAGGCCTTTGAGGAGGCATGGGATCAAACCTGTAACAATACTGGTATGACCTTAGTAGTGGCTGTCAATTATGGGGCTCGTCAAGAGCTTTTGCGCGCAGTGCGTCTTAGTGTCAAAAAGGCTCTTGAGGCTCAGGCGACAGGCGAGGATCCCTATGCTCAACTGGACGAGGAAGGCTTTGCCCAAAATCTTTACACCGCCGATATTCCCGACCCTGACTTGCTCATCCGGACTTCGGGTGAAATGCGTATCTCGAATTTTCTGCTTTGGCAAATAGCTTATTGTGAGCTGTGGTGCACTGATGTGCTCTGGCCCGATTTTAATCGCTACGATTTTTTGCGTGCCCTTCTTGACTATCAAGGGCGCGACCGTCGCTTCGGGTCGGTGAAATAGGTATGGTCTCTAAGCGCCCACCTACAGCACCGCCTGAGCGTCGCGTGTGGGGTCAAGAATCCCCCGATTCCTCCGATACTCTTGAAGAGCGAAGTCGCAAGCAGAAAATCAAGGACTTTGCTCACAAAAAAACGCCCGAAAAGCTAAAGAATCCTACAGATATTCAGGTGCGTTTCCGCACCGGCTTCGTTTATATCGCAGTATCGGTAATCTGCGTCATGGTAAACGAGTGGACCACCTTGCTGCTTTTGGTTCTTACGGCGGGTATCTCGGCGGGTGAGTTTTACTACATGCTGCGCTCAGATGCAAAGCTGCCCAATGAAATGCTGGGCATCATCGGGGCAGTGCTGTATCCCATCAGTGTCTTTTTCTTTGGTATTCAGGGAGCGGTCTATGTAAGCTTGGCCTTGATGATGGCGCTCATTGTTTGGTATGTCTTTTGGCTGCGTGCGCGCCTGTCTGATGTTGGCGTGAGTTTTTTTGGTGCCGCCTATACCGGGCTTTTGCTTTCTGGTTTGATTCTAGTGCGTACTGCCCTGCCAAATCCTTGGGGCGGACTTTTGGTTTTAGGGATCTTTTTGAGCGTATGGGCCAATGATTCTTTTGCCTACCTATTTGGATGTAAGTTCGGAAAGCATAAGCTTGCACCTCGTATCAGTCCGAAGAAAAGTTGGGAAGGTTTCTATGCGGGACTTGTAGCCTCAATGATTTTCTGGGTGCTGATTTCTTTTATTCCCGGGGTGTCGATGGGTATCCCTCTGGCGGCCTTCTTTGGGCTTGTTTGTGGCCTTGCTGGTGTTTTGGGCGATTTGGCTGAAAGTCGTATAAAACGCAATTCCGGCTTTAAGGATTCCGGCACTATTATGCCAGGTCATGGTGGACTTCTTGATAGATGCGATTCGCTGTTTTTGGTATCTATTGTCTCTGCGGTCCTTTTGCTCGGTTTTAATTGCATATAGAAGGTGGCGTATATGGAACAGGAAGGACGACGCAGAGTTGCGCTTTTAGGCTCGACCGGTTCTATTGGTACGCAAACACTTGAGGTGGCTCGTCGTCATCCTGATAAGGTGCAGCTAGTGGCACTTGCCTGCAATACCCAAGCCGAGGTGCTTTTGGCCCAGGCAGAAGAATTTGGGGTATCTCATGTGGCCCTTGGCAACAAGCGCCTGCAAAATACCTCTGTTGCTGAGGAATTAAGGGAGCAGATCGACTCCTTTGGAGCAGCGCAAAACTCTTCTTTTGGAAGCCTTGGTTTTGGTCCTGAGGCGGTCTGCGATCTCGTTCGTTTGCCTGAAGTAGATGTGGTAGTAAATGCACTGGTGGGTGAGGCAGGCATGCGGGCAAGCTATGAGGCCTTGTGTGCAGGCAAGGTATTAGCGCTGGCGAACAAGGAATCTTTGGTGGTGGCTGGAGATTTACTTATGCCACTGGCGGCAAAGCTGGACGCGCATCGCTACCAAAAAGGTGAAGTGCCCCCCGGCATCCCGGCCGCTTCCTTAATGCCCATCGATTCTGAACACGGTGCCATTTTTCAGTGTCTCATAGGGGAAAAGCAAGAAGAAGTAGCCTGTTTGTGGGTGACGGCATCGGGTGGGCCTTTCAGGGGTTTCAGCCGTGATCAGCTGGCTCAGGTGAGTGCAAAACAGGCGCTTAAACATCCCACCTGGCACATGGGGGCAAAGATCAGTATCGATTCAGCAAGTCTTATGAATAAGGGACTTGAGGTCATTGAAGCACACCACCTTTTTTCTTTACCCTATGAGCGCATTAAGGTGGTCATACAGCCGCAAAGCGCTATTCATTCTATGGTTGAATTTTCAGATGGGAGCGTCAAGGCGCATCTGGGAACTACTGATATGCGTATTCCTATTCAGTATGCCCTCAGTTATCCCGCTCGTTGGGAGGCACCGGTTACTCCGCTTGATTTCTGCCAATTGGGCAGCTTGGAATTTGCTGCTCCCGATGCCAAGACCTTCCGCTGTTTAGAGCTAGCCCGTGTAGCAGGGAGCTGCGGAGGCACCTTACCCTGTGCAATGAATGCTGCAAATGAAATCGCCGTTGCTGCCTTTTTGGCCGATCGCATTGGCTTTTTAGACATAGAAGCCTGTGTGGAGACGGTGATGCAAACACATCATAAGGCGGGGGTGCAAAGGGTAGAAAGCCTTGAGCAGTTAGAAGAGATAGATCTCTGGGCGCGTCATGAGGCGCAGGTATTCATTAATACTCGTCTTAGCTAAGCAAGTAAGGTTCTCAGGACTTAAAGGCAGGTAGCTTTTTCTCTACTAGGATCCTTCTTACTCGATTACTCGATGGGCTCAAGGGCGACTTCTTGCAGATAGTGTCCATCTTCGCCCGACGCTAATACATTGAGTGAATAAACGGCGTGTATCTTGCTGTCTTTAAGTGCCGTGAGGTATTGTGGATCAAAGGCAAGCGAGCTCACTTCTTCATCCTCAAGAAAATCCTTACAGCCCGCCTTTTCCAATATCGTGCGCGCAAGCTTGCATTCCTCTCCAAATACCTTGGCAGTCTTTAAGAAGAAGGTGCCTTCATCAAAGCGATAACAGGGGTGTATATTGGCTGCTCGTTCATTCATTTGGCGCATTTCGCTGCGATGCTTATTATCCAGCGAGCAGTAGTGCATACCAAAGCCTAGACCCTCGTCAAGTGCCCAAAGCATAAGGGATAAGGCCAGCTCTTCGCTGCCAGCAATGGGTAATCCGCCTGAATACCCATAGTCATACATCACATCAAAGGGTGGGTTGCGCACGGCAAAACCACGTCGGGCAAATTCCTCCCAGTTGTGGAAGGGGAAGCAAAACTCCAGAAGGTTCATGCCTTTTATTCCGACGGCATCAAAGCGGCGCATGAGCTTTTGCATCTGCTCCTTACTGTTAGGAACAATGGGCATTTCTACCATCACATCGGGAATGTATTTTCCGGCCAGCTTCATGTTTGCAAGCACGCGCTCTTGCAGAGCATCGGGATCATCATTTTTTACGCTGAAACGAATTTCTTGAAGGCCCGCATCGCGCAGGCGCGCTGCTGCCTCTTCGGTCAAAAGATCGCCAGAGGTATACATACGTTTGTGTGCCTGAGGGAACAGTTCGCCAGCTCGCTTCAGAAAGGCGATCGTGTCATCAAGTTTAAGGAGGGGCTCACCTCCGGTAAGGCCTATACACGCAAGGTTTTGATAGGTATGAGAGGCGCGATCAAGCCCCTCTTTCCAGGGGCAGCCTTCTTTAAAGAAGGTATCGTAGTCGGCTTGATTGTGGTTAAAGCAGAAATAGCAGTCGCGGTGACAGGCAAAGGTGGTGGAAAAGGTTTCGCTCCCACGGTTTCCGGTGCACTCTGTACAGGCTTCGGAAATCCAGCCAATACGGATGCTTGCGCCGGCATTACAAAAACGCGCGCCGCGCTGCTTAAGCGAGTTTCGCAAGGCAGTGCGGACATCTTGGCCCTGATTGCTGGACACAAAGCGAATACCCTTATCTTTTAGGGCTTGGATATAGGTTTCACGCACATTATCGTAATAATGAAAGGCAAGTTCTAGGGCCTTATTTTTGCTTTCCATGGTGCTTTGTTGAGCCTTTCTTATAGGGCAAGCATCTTTAGCTTTGATAGCTTGAAGTAAGTATATGTCAAGAACCCCCGGGCCTTTTTAAGTCGGGCCTCTTTAAGCTAGCTCACCAGTATAGCTACACTTAACAAATTATGTAGTTCTTTTCAGACTTTCGAAAAATGCTTTCATTAGAGTGAGCTTAAAGGTGTTCAATGACAAGTACTGAAAGCGAGGGGTTCGAAGCAAAGCAGGGGAGGGGCTTCGTGATTTATCGTGACTTCAAAGGCGAGAAATTGTCGGCATATGCCATGGGTTGCATGCGTCTACCTATTCTTGAAGGCAAGGATTCTCAAATTGATGAGCCTGCTGCTTGTGAGATGGTTGACTGGGCCTACAAGCACGGGGTGAATTACTTCGATACTGCCTGGGGCTACCATGGGGGCACATCTGAGGTGGTGGTCGGACGTGCCTTGGCGGCTTATCCACGCGATACCTTCAATCTTGCTTCGAAGTATCCAGGCTATGACCTGTCGAACTTCGGTAAGAATGAAGAGATCTTTAACAAGCAGCTTGAAAAGTGTCAGGTTGATTATTTTGACTACTATCTTATACACAATGTGTGCGAGATGAATATCGAGGCTTACCTTGATGACGAGAAATACGGCACTGTCAGCTACCTGCGCAAGGAGCGCGAGGCCGGTCGTATTCGCCACCTCGGTTTTTCTGTGCACGGCAGTCTTGAGGTTATGAAGCGTTTTTTGGATGCCTATGCGCAAGACATGGAGTTTTGTCAGATACAACTTAACTACCTCGACTGGACCTTCCAAGACGCCAAGGCAAAACTTGAGCTGCTTTCCTCCTATGGCCTTCCGGTGTGGGTAATGGAGCCCTTGCGTGGTGGTCAGTTGGTAAGGCTTTCCGATAAAGAAAAGGCAAAGCTTGAGGCCGTAAATCCTGGTGAGTCAGTTGTTTCTTGGGCCTTACGCTGGCTGTTTTCGCATCCGGAAGTGACGGTGATTTTATCGGGTGCATCAAGCTTAGAGCAAATGAAGGAAAATATTGCCATCTTTGATGAGGCGAAACCCTTAAACGAAAAAGAAATGGCGGTTCTTGTCGAGGTCGCGCAAGATATGATCAGCGGCGACGTACTTCCTTGTACCGCATGTCACTATTGCACCTCACACTGCCCACTTGACCTGGATATTCCGCATCTTCTGAGCTTGTACAACGAGCATAAGGTGACCGGCGGGGGCTTTATTGCTCCGATGGCTATTTCAGCACTGCCTGAAGATAAGCATCCCTCTGCTTGTATAAGCTGCGGCAGCTGTGCGGCAGTTTGTCCTCAGCAGATTGAGATTCCTGAAGCCTTGGCAGACTTTGCCGAGATGCTTGCGGGCTAAGGCATCGTTTGTTTTAATCCTTTGTCCCATTTGCTTTTTGCGCCATCTCAACTTGGGCAATGATGCTATCAAGTGCACCCTCTACCTGGTAGTCCTCAACCTTACCTTCATCGCATAGACGGGCAAAGGCAGGATCAAGTGGCAGGGTGGCGTAGGCGGAAATGTCGTAGTGCTGTGCTACTGCTTCACCTTGCGGTTTGCCAAAGATATAGTGCTTCTTGCTGCATTCGTCGCACTGATAAAAGGCCATGTTTTCCACCAGACCAATAACGGGTACCTTAAGACTGTGGGCAAGGTTAACCGCCTTGCCAACGATCATGGCTACCAGTTCCTGCGGGGCTGATACCGTCACAATGCCATCGACCGGCAGCTGCTGAAAGACGGTGAGGAAGACATCAGAGGTGCCTGGCGGCATATCAACAAAGAGATAGTCGATATCGCCCCAGTTAGTCTCACTCCAAAACTGGCTGATAATGCCAGAAACAACTGGGCCGCGCCAAGCTACCGGAGCATCCTCTTGGGGAAGCATTAGATTGACCGACATTATCTTGATACCGCTTTCGGTTTCTGCGGGAAAGATGCCATCAGCATCAGCAACAAGGTGGCCCTTTATCCCAAAGGTTTTAGGAATGGAAGGTCCGGTGACATCGGCATCAAGTATGCCTACCTTATAACCGCGCTTTTGCATCTGCGAGGCCAAAAGGCTGGTGACAAGGGATTTTCCTACACCGCCCTTACCGCTTACTACGCCAATGACACTTTTTATGTTTGACTTAGCGTTTGTGGGCATGCTTTTTGGTTCTGAACTTTTCCGGTCTGCGCAAGCAGAAACTTCGCAGCTGCCACACTCGTAAGTGCAATCCTGCTCTGCCATAGAAACTCCTATCTGCATTGATATTTGAAGGATGGATTTTTATACCTCTCGTCATGCGGGATAATAGCACATGCACCCTAAGGCGAAGAGCCTATGAGTGTGCTGCTATTTTGCGAAGAAGCAGCATTTGCTCTTCGGCGGAAGGATTTGTTTAATGCAAGATGCTATTATTAGATATACTCTTATAAAAATGGTAAAGAGGTGTACAGGTCTGTCGCTTCGGGAAAGAAGGGGTTCTTATGCTTATATCCAAGGTTGATCTTCTTGATGAGAATTTCGATTTTAAAGCCCAGCAGTGGGTGGGTATAAAAGGGGCTTATATTGACTATATAGGGGATAGTGCTCCTGAGGATGCTGCAGAAAAGTATGGCGAGGTCTATGACGGTACCGGCAAGCTGCTTATCCCTGCTTTTTATAATGCCCACGCTCATGCGCCTATGACCCTGCTGAGGGGTTATGCCGAAAATCTGCCCTTGCAGGCCTGGCTTAATGAGAAGTGCTGGCCCTTTGAGGGAAAGATGAACGCCGAAGACAACTACTGGGGTACCCTTTTGGCCTGCGCTGAAATGGCTCGCTACGGCTGTGTAAGTTTCTCTGATATGTACTATCACACTGACGAGCGCGTGCGTGCGGTTGATGAATCAGGGCTTAAGATGAATGTCTGCGAAAGCGAACTGTTCTTTGAGCCTAAACCCTATGC
>CAYSMG010000008.1:0-9547 GCA_964432045.1 uncultured Eggerthellaceae bacterium | reverse complement strand
CCTATTCCCCAAATGCTTGACCGAGGGCTTAATGTCTGCCTTGGAACTGATGGTATGGCCTCAAATAACAATCACGATCTTTTCCAAGATATGTATCTGATGGCCCTGATTTATAAGGGAAATCAGCTTGATCCGAGAGTGGTAACTCCAAAGGAAGCCATCACCGCTGCGACCCGCACCGGAGCACTTTCTCAGGGTCGTGAAGACTGCGGTTTAGTAAAGGTCGGAATGAAGGCAGACCTTGCTCTTGTCGATACCACTGGTCCTTCTTGGTGCCCCGCAACTGATGTCTTAACGAATGTGCTTTATGCCGGACATGGTTCAGATGTAGTGATGACCCTCTGTGATGGTCAGGTGGTATATCGCGATGGTGAATGGCCGGGCATTGACATCGAAAAGACTAAGGCCGAGGTTGCTGCTCGTACAGCCCGTATTATTAGCGAGCTTTAGGCTTTCGCCTTCGGCTCCCTATTTAAGGGGAGAGGATAACTACTAGGCGTTCATCTTCATAGGTGCCATAGCTGCAGGTGACTAAAGAGATGGTGTGTTCAGGTATGGTGCTGGCATCAAGAACGACCTCTGCCTCGGCGAGTCTTTGTTTGTACCACTCTTGTTGTTCCTGGACACTCGCAAAGCTTGTGTATTTTGGGGCGTCAAGATTATTGCTAATACCGACGCAGCGTACGTAGTAGATACGGCGGGTGTCAGGGGTCTGAAACAGCACCCGCTTATGTTCTTCCGCCCAAGAACTCTCTCGGTAGTTTAGCAAGGGAGCAAACATTGAACCATCATTGAGATGGTGGCCATAAACAACGGCATTTGCGCTATTAAACAAACCTCCTGTGGCACAGCTTGCGTCAAGATATATGGCACCATAGGGGCTTAAGTTGCCGCTCACATCATGGCTGAGGTAGTAGTCTGGATCGTTGAGTGGTGCCTGTAGGATGGGATAAGAAATACTGCTTGAAGGAATGCTGATCCATCCAATTAAAGAAGGGTTCAGCTCAAGCCAGTAGTCCCAATCGACCTCTGGCCAAAGGCTTGAGGTGGAAGCTGTGTCCTTTATGCCCTCACCCAATTCAGCAAAGGCTTGATTGGGTGAGGGCGCAAGATGGCTGAGTTGCCGGAGATAGAAAAGGTAGGCACATACGCTCAGGGCAAGAGCGAGCAAGATGAGGCCCAGTACCGAACAGATCCAGCCCAGTGCACGCTTTCTCCCTAAGATCTTTCGAGCTCTGCTTTTCATCGGGAGTATCTTAGGGCTCTGGCACTTAAGCGACGCTTTCTCAATTGTTTTCCTAGGAAAAAGATGGCACTTCCTCCCAATGCAAGACCTATAATGCCGCCCGCTATGGCTAAGATATTTGCTCCGGTTTGGTCGAAGGCTTCCCCGGAGCTTGTGCTTGTTACGGGGACTTCTATGCTTACACTCTGGTTTTCGTCTTCCCAATCAGCATGAATGGCACAGCCACGTCCACTGTCAGTATTGATCAGCATTTCAAATACCACTAATTCGCTTCCATCTGCTAAGGCTGAGGCATCAAAGGAAAACTCGAGGCTTACCTGATCGTTTTCATCGCTGGCAAGAAATTCATATTCCGCAAAGGCAATAAGATCACTGATCTCATCAGGAGGCTTGAGTGCTTCTAGCACTTCGGCTTCGATGCTTTGTGAGAGCAGGGCATCCTGTAGGTCAAAATCAGCAAAACTTTCTTCTACCAACTCCCACCACCGACTAAGCTCTTCTTTTTCTTCTTCGCTGGCGACGGGGGAGATAAGGGGCAGACCGGTGCTTTTATCCATCAGAAGTCCGTAGATGGTATAGCTTTGTTCGGCAATGATATTTTCAAGGCTTACCTCATCTTGTATCACTGCGTTTCCTTGCGCCAAGACAAACTTATCTCCATCGGCTCCATCACTTGCTGTGGTGTGCAAGAGGGGGCGACTTATGCTGATGCTTTGTTCCTTATCGTTGAGGTCGGCATGTTCTAAGAGGCAGAACTCTTCGCGTATAAGTCTTTGGCATGACACTAAAACAGAATTACTTGGAAGCTCTGATGGGTCAAAGCTAAAACTCACCTCGATTGACCCTGTGGATTCTTGCGGAACAAATTCCTCTAGGAAGGTTAAAACCTCTCCGGATTCATCGCGAAGGGCCTCACCGGTAGCGGCGTCAAGCAAATAACTTTCAAGCTGGTAAGACAAACCGGGGATAAGGTTTTGGTAGGAGACAGTGTCGAGGATCTGCACTTCACTTTGACCATCATCTATAAGCGTATGAGTACCGCTCTGTGCATCACGTGCTGACGTATCAAGCTGTGGGTATATTAGATTGAGAGTCTGGGCGGGGTCATCTTTATCCACGTGCTGTGCGATGAGATTATTCTGCGAATCGAAGACCCACTCGAAAATGACAATGCTTTCTCCTTCTTCCAAAGAAGTGGTGTCGCAGATAAATGAAATATCGATACTGCCATTTCCCGTTGGGCTGGCAACAAAGGTGGTTTGGGTTGAGGCGAGGGCATTATCGAGCATGTCAGCCTGTGCATCCTGGGCATCTTCAGGACAAAAGGCTGCAGTTACCACTCGGTAGCTCTCGGAAGCTAAAAACTTACTATAAGAGAGGGTGTCGACAATGTAGGAACGTGGGTCTGCTATAAGAGCTGATCCGCCTATATATCCATCTGAGGCTTGGGTGCTTATTTCTGGAAGGTAGAGCTGAATACTTTGGCCTGAATCATTGGGGTCCTTGTGCTCGGCTATCAGACGACCATCACACCAGAGTTCTTCATATACCACGAGGTTTATCTCACCTGTTTCATTGCTGGGCAAGAGATTAAGGCTTGAGGAAAGATCAAAGCTCAGCTCAACGCTTCCATTAGGGCTTTCGGGGATAAAACTTAGTTGGGCAGAGATCTCCCCAGAACCAAAGTCAAGTACCTCGCCTCCATTTGGATCAACGATGCTTCCTATAAGGGTATAGCTTCGTCCGGGAATGAGACCCGCATAAGAAACACGGTCTATGATCTGGGCTGTTGCCCCTGCATATACGATATGATCTGCATCAGAGGCGTCTCGTGCACTGGTGCCCAAGGAAGCCTGAGGATCGTCTATGGTTCCCAGGTCAACACAATACATATCCCGGCTTATCGTAACACCAGTTTGCACTATGAGCTGCAATCCCTCGTTTGCTGAACAGGGGAGTTCTTCAATGGTGTAGGTGTCATAGGGTAGGGCTCCAAGCTCGTCATTGGGTTGGGTTTCTCTATCACTTCTCCCGCTGAACCAAATGCCAGCCTCGGTATCCCACTGCCCTTCAGAGGCTTCGTCGTTAGCATTGGTGTTTTGGCTGTGGGGGTTCCAACTTGCTTCGCTTGAGGCGTAACCATTTTCGTCAGTGACAATAATATGGCTTTCACCTGTGGTTTCAGAGGTTATGCGGAAGGGAACGAATGCGAGCGCCGTTGAGCTGGCACCGTTCTTTTTACGAAAGCAGATATCTCCTCGTTTAACCTGATTGGAAAAGGTGTTCTCGCCTTTTAGTTCGACGACTTGCCCCTGGGTATCAATACTGAAACTAATTCGCAGATCGGTGGAAAGATAGCCATCAGGGGCCGTGATTTCTACTACTTCGTAGCGTCCATAGGGGAGAAGATCTGCACTGCTTTGCGCGATGCCATTCTCATCGGTGATAAGGTCTTGGACTGGCTCACCTACTGCAATTTCTTTGCCCTGCACTATGACCGCTTGATCTGATGCATTGTAAATGCGAAACAGTGCCCCCTCAAGACTTGCTCCGCCAAGCGCTTCAGAAGTACCCAGTTCGGCATCAAGCTTTTGAATAAGAACACCACCGCGTATCACTTCATTACTTACTAAGGGTGCATAAAATTGCTCTACCGTTTCGGCGCTCCCCTCAGAACTGATGGTGCGAAGATAAACGTTAGCATCTTTTACCTCTACATATCCGGTGGGTGATTTGATTTCTTGAATAAGGACAGTGCCTAAGGGTAGGACAATTTCTCCCTTGCTGTTGTAGTAGAACCTATCGCCTTCTACCAGGTAATCGGGGGAGAGATACGCTTGTCCTTTGGCATCGGTTTCTATGGTCCAGGTGCGCAGTGGATCTCCTGAGGCTCGTGCTTGTGCAGCGCTTGTAAAAAATCCTCCGTAGAACTCCACCAAAAATTGTGCTTTAGCAAGGCTTGCATTTCCTTGGGAAAGCCCTTCTCCCCTGTCTTGATCAGCTTTTCTCACTAAGAGATCGACAGGATTGCTCTGGGGTATGTCCTTTGTTTCTAGGGTGGTAGTTTGAGAAGCCTTTACTACCACTTCATAGATCTCTTCATCGAGTGCATAGCCGCGCGGGGCATCAATTTCGCGCACATAGTAGGTTCCTGGGCTGAGGCTTTGCTCGGTAGTATTTCCCTCGGCATCGCATACGAGTTCGGCAAGTACATTTTTTTGTGCGCTGGCATCATCACGGCTGGTGTATATGCCATAACGAGCGCCCTCAAGTTGATAGGAGCTGTTGTTCTCACTGAGGGAAGGCAGGGAACTTTGCTTGGAAATTTTTGCCCATCCATACACCTCCCAGGTGGCATAAACGTATTCGCCGCCGATGGTGGCCTGATCCCAGATACCGTATTCGTGAGCATTATCTACCAGAAGCACGAAGCAAGCATGGTAGCTGCTTCCATCATTGCTCCAGTATGAATTTTCTTCTACGAGGATAAGGCGGGCATCTCGTTCAAGGGAAACCGTTATATCATTGCCAGGCTGAGCGCACCAACCCCAGGTAGGTAGTGAGGAGAAACTGAGGTTTCGCGAGTTAGTTTGAATTTTTACACTGCCATAGCTAAAGGTGGAGTATCCCCAACCGCCAAAATTACCTCCACCTTCACCATTTAGATAGAGCTCGTAAGCCTTCTTGAGAGATTCAGGGTAGGCAAAAGGACCACTGTTTTCAGAGCTTCCCATCATCGAGATGTCTCCGACTCTGATGCTCAGTCCTGCTAGGCGATAGGTCTGCGTGTTGGAATCCCAGCGGAAATCGCCATTTTCAAAGGGATTACCCGTATTGATATTTTCATCTACCCGTGCGGCATCTGCGCTGTTAACACTGCTCAGGCAGGCTAGACCAAGGCTGAGTGCCCCAAGGAAAAAAATGCTGAGTACAAGACCAAAGAAGCGTGAGCATAAACGACGCATATCCATTGCCCTCCTGCAATTTGCTTGTGGGCGTATATGCCCAGCGGATAGGTGGCGTCGTGGGGCGCATTGAACAGATGCGTCGTCTCAATGCAGACGTATTGTTTGCGCCCCCGACAGTTGAGACCATAGCGCCGCTGCCTTTCAAGAGCTTCTTATACAGTTTTTAGGGAAGAAGATTAAAGCTTGCGAAGCTTCAAAATCTGAGGAAGTTTCTTCTAATGGGAATCTATAGAGGAACTTACGCAAAGCTCACTCGGCCAGGCCAGGCTTCATTCTTGCTCTTTTGTTAAGAGCGGATAGATGCAAGTTGTTCGTGCTATTTAGGCTGGATTAGGGAAGAAGAAAAAGCGGTGGGCATCCGAGGTACAAACAAAACCCCAGATGCCCACTACCTTGAGAGCCCTTAATCCCACTGCCTTGAAGTTCTTGATCCTGGCGCTTTGGGTTACCCTTGATATCTTTGATTTGAGCTTACTTCTTTGTGCGGTGATGCCAAGCTAGAAGAGTGGCCGAGTTCACTATCACAATAACGCTTCCGGCATTGTGCACCAAGGCTCCTGCCACTGGGTTAAGAATGCCGGTCATGGCCAAGATGATGGCAATGAAGTTCAGAGCAAGCGAAAAAGTCAGATTGAGTTTGATGGTAGTCATCATGCGTCGCGACAGTGCCAAGAGATGGGGAAGGGATGAAATATCATCACCTATCAGCGCAATATCGGCCGCATCAACAGCAATGTCGCTACCAGTGCTTCCCATGGCAATGCCGACAGTTGCACGTTTTAAGGCGGGGGCATCGTTGATACCATCGCCCACCATGGCGATAGGCTTCTTTTCATTCTCGTATTCTTCGATAATACGCATTTTATCCTGGGGAAGGCAGGGTGCCTTTACGTTTTCGATACCCACCTGATCGGCAATGTTTTTAGCAGCACGGGCATTGTCGCCGGTGAGAAGCACAGGCTCTACTCCCTGCGCCTTAATACCAGCAATAGTCTCTGCGGCGCTTGAGCGGATGGTATCGGCAAGAGCTACCACCCCGGCAGCCTGCTTATTTATCGCTACATAGATGACAGAATATCCCTCTGCAAGATAGACATCAGCCTTATCCTGCATGCCAAGGGCACCCACCACTGCCGCTTCTAGCATCATGTCGAAATTGCCAGCAAGAAGCTCTTTGTCCTCAAGGCGGGCAGAGATACCTCGTCCGGGAATCATCTTAAAATCACTAGCTTCAGCAAGCGGCTTTGAATCTGGGTGTTCGCGTTGCCAGCTTTGAACGATTGCCTTTCCTAGGGGGTGCTCGCTTAAGCGTTCACAGGAGGCAAGGAGATAATACAGTTCTTCAGTTGAGAAAGGGGTGGTGATCTCGTTGTTTTGAGTATTATGTTCTCCGCAGCAACCTGCGTGATCTTTGTGTCCTGAGGCTTTGCAAAGACTCATGCCCACTACCTGAGGTACGCCGAAGGTAAGAGTGCCAGTTTTATCGAAGCCCAGCTTTTTGACCATCGCTAAGCGCTCAAGTGCATCTCCTTCGCGTACAAGGATTCCACACTTACTTACATTGCCAATGGCCGCCATGATGGCGGTAGGGGTGGCAAGCACAAGTGCACAGGGACAAAATACGACCAAGATGGTGACTGCTCGTATGATCTCATCGGTAACTAACCAGGTTCCCGCTGCACTTATCAGGGCTATTACCACAATCCAGGTAGCCCAGCGATCGGTCAGACGAACTATCTTAGCCTTACTTGCATCGGCCGATTGCACAAGGGCAATCATGCGGGCCAGTGAGCTATCTTCGCCAACACGCGAGGCGCGCAGGCTAAAGGCACCAAACTGGTTAACCGTCCCACTGCGAACCTCATCGCCTTCTGACTTATCAACGGGTAAGGGTTCGCCGGTCATAAGCGACTCATCGATGGTGGTAGTTCCTTTTACGATGACGCCATCAACGGGTATGGTTTCCCCGGGAAGTACACGGACAATATCTCCCACTGCCACCTGATCAGCTGAAACGATGCTTTCTTTGCGGGGGTCGGTGGGGTCAACAATGCGTGCGGTACGCGGACTTAGGTTTACCAGCCGCTCAATGCCAGCGCGCGCTTTTGCGACGGTGAGATCTTCCAGCAGGCCACCCAGCTGCATGATAAGGGCAACCTCACCTGCGGCAAAGTCTTCCCCAATGATTACTGCGGCAATAAGGGCTAAAGAAACGAGGACGTCTGCCTTTATATCGAAAACAGTTACCAGCCCTATGATGGCTTCTAAGATGATGGGTAGGCCACAGAGCACAATGGCAATCCAGGCGGGATTAAAGGGCAGGATATCTGGGGCAAGAAAGCTCACAATTAAGGAGATGGCAGAGATCACTAAGAGGGTAACATCTTTTGCCACACCCCCTAATTCAAGAAAGCCCTCAAGCCTTTCCATGGCAGAATCGATACGCTGTTTAACAGTAGGGGCAGTAAGAGCCTCGTCTTGAGCGTCTTGAGTTTGGGAGGAATCCATCAAAAGTTTCCCTTCTCTTTATACCTATAGGGGTATTGGTATATTAGCGAAGAAGGGGAAGAGAAACCAGTAGATATTGAAAGGTTTTCCGTAAAGGGAGATTGAGTTAAAGGGAGTTAAAGGGAGATTTGTCCTAAACACCCTGAACGCCCTTGGCGCTTATACGTGCCTATACGAGTGTATTCACAAGAGGGGTGGCAGCAGACCTCTTGCTTAGCTCATGTTTGAAAAACGCTCAACTGCTTTGGTAAAGCCTTCGATGGTTTTATCGGCGTCACCGTGTTCGATGCCATCACGGACGCAGTGTCTGATATGGCCTTCAAGTACAAGCTGTCCGCAGCGATGAAGTGCTGATTTTGCGGCATTGATTTGCGAGAGTATATCTTCACAGGGAACATCTTCATCAATCATGCGGTCGATTGCCTGCACCTGTCCGACGATCTTACGAAGTCTTCTATGAAGCTTGTCTGCATCCATGCACTGCCTCATGCAGATCAATCCTTTCCCTTTTCGGTAAAAGCCTGTTTTGTCTCTTTTTGCTTGCCTATTGTAGCTGAAGGCGGTCTACCTGCGACTTTTGATACCTTTTGAAAGAGAAAAAGGCCTTGCGTGATCTTTGTTTAACCCTTCTTTCTCAGCGCAGCAAAGAAGAAGCCTTCGAAGTGTTCATTTGGGCAGATGAGGGCTGCGTGTTTAAGTTGGCAGGGAAGTTGTTCAATGCCCTCAAGTAAGGCTTCTGGCAAAGGCTCTAGGCTTGCCTCTTGAGATTCTAGGACTGGTCGCAGTATCTCTTCATTTTCCTGGACCAAAAGAGAGCAGGTGGCATACACCAACAGACCCTTCGGTTTCAGTATCTGAAGAGCCTTGCGCAGTAGTGCTCTTTGGGTTTTTATGCTGCGTGTAAGCAAGTCCGAAAAAAAGCCTTTCTTGCGCGGCTTTTGCCAAAGCTGCAAGGTGCCGGTTCCGCTGCAGGGAGCATCAAGCAAAATCTTGTCAAAACTAAAAAAGTCATCGAGTTTACGGGCATCGCACTCCATAACATTTACTCGCACTGCGGCCTGTTTTTCTAAGTTGTAGCGTAATTTCTGAGCGCGAATGCTGTTTTTCTCGCAGGCGCAAATAAGGGCCTTGTCACCAGAAAGGGCAGCCATTTGAGTAGTTTTGCCGCCAGGTGCTGCTGCCATGTCTAGGATGTTTTCCTCAGCCTGTGGATTAAGGATGAGGGCGGGAAGCATGGCCGAGAGGTTCTGGAGATATATTTCACCTGCTTCATAGATGCGCAAATCTCGCAGCTGCCTTTCAAAGCCCGGAGGAAGAATAAAGGCTTGGGCGAGGGTAGGCGTTTTGGGATGCTGCCAGGGGATCTGCATCTCATTGAGAATCTCTTCTATCTGAGGAGGACTTGCCTTGAGGGTATTAACCCGAAAGCTGGTAAAGCGCCTTGCGGAATAGCCTTCAAGAATGCGGTCGAAATTCTCTTTTCCATATTGTGTAAGCAGCAGATCTTTAAGCTTTGGGTCAAGCTCATACAAAGCATTCATGGATACTCTTCCTCCTAATATGAGCTGTTAGGGCTTAAGGGGCAAAAACTTTTAGCCTTGGTCATTGTAGTCTTTTGCTGCACCCTGCACTCTTCTGAGCGCCCAGACCGCTATACTGCCAAGCATGAAAAAGACAAGCCTACAAAACACTGTAGCTGCAGACCAAAAAAAAGCCGAAGACCTTGCTATCAATATCCCTGATGTGGCGCTCATTATTGAGGGAGGAGGCATGCGTGCCAGTTATAGTGCTGGTGCCATGGTGACTCTTCTTGAAAATCGGATGA
>CAYSMG010000007.1:16124-17877 GCA_964432045.1 uncultured Eggerthellaceae bacterium | reverse complement strand
ACCAAGGGGGCGTGTTTGTCTTTCTGGTTTTTATCGTGGGATAATAGTGGCTGCGAACCTGCAATTGTGGGAAGATAACAGCTGCACTGGTTCGAATACATCACGCTTTATTACATAACAGGCTCATACCTGTGGGAAAGAGGGGGCACTTTTATGTGGAGTACCTGTCATCCTAAGTCGGATGAAGACCTAAAAGAATGCGCGGAACTTGGCAAATCGCTTAACCGCTTGTCACAACCTACTATTCTGACCCTTCTCGCGGCCTCTGATAAGCCCTTACACGGCTATGTCATCGTGCAGCAAGCAGCTTATTCGCCCATGTTCGGTGGCAAAAAACCCGACGCCACCGGAATTTATCGCGCCCTTAAGCGCATGGAAGAGGCTGAGTTGGTTACCTCGGAGTGGGAAACCCCTGAAGAGGGATCGGCAAAGCGCCTCTTTACCCTCACTGATAAGGGTCGCCACTGCCTGCGTCGCTGGATAGATGCTCTTGCCTGCTATCAGCTTACCCTACAAGAGCTACGTGCTGAAGCTGCCCAGGCACTTGGGATCGATTTGCCCGATACCCCCATTTGTTCTCACGAGTAAGAATAAGTACGAGAAGGTATGGATACCGCCCGACAACAAGCTTTCGATAAGAGCCTTTGCTCTATTTCTGGGCGCGATATCGCTGCTTCGCTGGGTCCACGCCCCCTAGCTATCATTGGTGCCCGCAAAGGCGACGAGCTTGGTTTTGCTACCGTGGCTTGGGCCATACCTGTATCACACACCCCGCCTATGGTGGCCTTTTCCCTTAGGGCTAAGTCGCACACCTTTCAATTATTGCAAGAAACAAAGGTTTTCAGCATAAGCACCCCGGATGCAAGTCAGATTTCTGCTGCTGAAGCCTGCGGCAACACCTCGGGACATATTGCCGATAAAACAAGCCTCGTTAACTGGATGTTTATTCCAGAAGAAAACACCGACCAAGAGGAATCTGCGAAGGAATCTGCAAATAACTGCGAAGCCCTTCCAGCCCTTGCCGATGCGCTTACAGTCTTTAGCTGTACGGTAGATGACATCATAAAAACCGGTGACCATATGTTGGTTCTTGGTAAGGTGAAGGCTGCCTGGTCACGCGCTGGTTTAGATGCAAAAAGCCGAATTGACGCTACCGAAGCGCTTTTGTGCGTACAACACGACCTTTTTGCCCAAGCGCACCTCATTGACTAACTTTTACTAGTGAGCTTCTAATCTCTTTCCCATAGGAACCGGACCGCATTCCTCAACAAGGTTGCACCCGCGACAATCTTCTGTCACATCGAGGCACACCTCATCCCAGGGTATTACCTGGTACCCCAGTTTCTTATAAAAACCAACACTGGCACCACGCGCTACAAAACGCAGTTCACCATGACGCTGAAGTGCTTCGTCCATGAGTGCACGCCCCACGCCATAGCCTCGCCAGGTGGGATAAGTTACTATGGGGTTTACGTGCGCTACGCCTTCAGGACTAAAGGCAAGACGCAGATAGCCAACAATCTCGCCCGCCTCGTTGGTGGCCACACGAATATTGTCTGCCGAAGGCAAGGCGTCCATTCCCTCTTGATAGTTATAGGCATTCAGAGTTGGCAAATCCTCTTCTTGCGCATCGCGTATGTCAAACAGCGCACCCACGCCCACCCCTTCTCTTTCAATGCCTTCAATCTTGCTCGAGCAAAACACATAGTAGCAGGTCAAAGGTCTCACACGAAGTCCCGCTACCTATTTCAAG
>CAYSMG010000007.1:0-16024 GCA_964432045.1 uncultured Eggerthellaceae bacterium | reverse complement strand
AGCTTCTGACCGAAGGCCTTATCGATCGCCCTGAAGGAACAAAGGATTACATAATAGGCGGAAGGTAGATCTTCATACGCGAATGAGGAATCGCCTTCTTCGCTAATTCGGTGAGACCTTTCACGACGGTGGGAAGTTTGTCAGTAGGGATGCCCATAAACATCATGTCTTCCCCCACATCACTGGCCGCACGACAACCATAGCAACCGAAGGTGATATTAGGCTTGTTATCGCGCAGAGGAATGAGCACGGCCTCAACGCACATCGAATTGTAGCCGCTGGCATGAAAGTCGAAGCGATGACCGGTGTAGTAGCTCATAGACATGCAAAGCCACATCATCTGCTCGGGCGTGCCCGTAAACACTACCACCTCTGGTTCTCGCACGGTTTTGTTAAGCGGCGCCACGTAGGTAGCACGACGACTATGCGGCTCTAAGGTGGGACGCTCGGCTACCATCTGGGCAGCAGCCTCAGCGGTGTCAAGCTTATGGAAAAGTACGTATATCTCACCAGTAGCCAGTTTTTCCGGCACTCCAGTCATGCCAAAAATAGATGTGCCATCAGGGCAGGAATGCTTATGTGGCGGCATCAGAATGCTGGCACCGCGACGCGCTGCCATAAGCGCCTGGCAAAAGCGTAGATTTTCAGGCGGCATAGGAACATCGGGCAAAAGCTCGTCTTTGTCTATCAGACTAACTGCCACCGGCTGCCAGCGCAGGTCAAGCTTTTCCATAATGGTTTGCTGCCACTGAGCATACTGTCGATGCAGCTCTGAGGAAATACCTTCGGCACGCGGTTCATCGGCAAAGGGGTCATATTTTGCCGAACCGGTCGCTTCTATACTTAAGGCACGTTGCGGACAGTTGCCCGAACAGGTTTGGCAACCCACGCAGGATTCAAGGTCCACCACAACCGGATAGCCCTCTTTGCCCACTTCAAGTGAATCGCAGGGGCAAAAGGCCACACACAGGCCGCATTTTACGCACCGTTTCTCGTCATGCAAAATCTTGTAGTCAGCCATAATTCCTCTTTATCGGTCCCCCACACCGCGCAGTTCTTCTTTCCCCCAAGGAGGGTACACCCGCTTGCCCAAGGCGTTTGTCAAATGATAGGAGCAAAAAGGAATTGCTCTTCCATCGGGCACAGTAACCATCATGGAGCATTCTCGCAGACGCTGCACATCCATAGAGTAAGCATCCATGTAGTTCATGATGACAATTGAAAGGCCGCTTTTCACTTCCACGCCCTTTTTGGCCAGAATGTCTAAAAAGACTGAACCCTGGGGCGAATCAGGACTATAAGCCTGAGCATATTCTTCGCTTGTCATGCGACGTGTTGCCGGATAAAAACCACTGGGATGATCGGCCTCGTCGCTTTTTACCAGAAAGACGCCTGTGTCACACAAGGGATTCGAGCAGCCCAAGGGCCAAATATCTTTAACCTCAAGAAGACCCTGCGACTGCTCAGTTAGCTTGAAGATAACATCACCCGAAGACATGGGAATAACTCGATGAGCTTCAAAGCGCCCCGAGGTGAAGGCCGGCTGCAGGGCAAGACCAGCTACTACATCAGAGTTTTCCAAGGCGAAACGCAACAGGTCACCCAGCTGGTCATCGTTTGCCCCCGAAACCACCGCCACCGACAAAACCACCTGAATATGCGCCGCACGACAGCGCTCGATTGCACGCAGTTTTATATCAAGAATATCGCGCCCGCAGGTAGCGGTATAAACATCGCCAGTTAGACCATCAAAGGACAGATAAACCCCTGTTAGACCCGCAGCCACCAAGTCCTCCAAATAGCCCTCGCGTGCGGCTATCACCAGGCCATTGGTATTTATCTCAATACCCCAAAAGCCCTTTTCACGACCCATATAGATGATATCCAACAAGTCCTTGCGGCAAGTGGGCTCGCCACCGGTAATCTGTACAGCCCCATCGGTGCCAACTGCATTCGCAATCACATCGTACATGGCCGATATCTCGTCCAAGCTGGGATCATCCTCACCACCTACGGCGCTGGCAAAACATACCGGGCAGTGCAGATTGCAATTTCGGGTCACCTCTATTTCAAGCAGGGTACCGCGCCGCTCATGACGACCGCAGGTGCCACAGCCAAAGGGACAGGGCTTGCTTACGGGAATGGTGTTTTGCGGCTTGGTCTTTGGAAAAGCCTCGGATAAAAGCCACTGATAATGCTGAGTATCAGGCCACATGCGAGTATCAAGCCGCCCGTGTTCGGGGCAGGTGCGGCTCATCCACACCACACCCTCATCGTCGGCATATACCTGTGCAGAAAGCTCCTTTAAGCAGTCGGGGCACAGTGCAATGGTCTTGTGTAGGTTTTCCACGCCTACTCCTGACTTTCTTCCTCGTCAAGATACTGGCGTGGATCATGCTCGTCGTTTGGCGGCGTAGAAACCTTAATGCCCATCCAATCAACCCAATCCAAAACACGCTGAGGAATAAAGACATCGGGCTGGTACTTGCCTGCTTCTGCAATGGCGCGCATGCAAGAAATAGCGTGGGCGAGGTCGGAACGCTCGTCAATGTCGGCCACCGGAGAAAGATAGGCCGAAGGAATATTACCCTCCTTGAGTTTTTCAACATAGCCATCAAGTGCCGGACGACCAGACATGTTGTAATAAATTCCCTGGTGGTTAATAGGCGTGTTGTAGCTAAAGCCCACCAAAGAAGTGCCACATTCCTGGCAAGGAGCCTGAACAAAACCCGGCGTTCCCAGCTCTTGGAAGTAATCGAGCCACTCAAAGGCCTGAGTGATGTGCGACTTTGGCAGGGTTGGAATGTCTCCCCCTACCGAAACAATGTGCTCATAACCCTCATCGAAAATCTGCTTGAAGGCATAGTCAAAGTGATCGTCAAAGGTGGCACCCTTGTCGGTAAGGTAGTGAATCTCCATAGGCCAGGGGCCAATCTCGTCGTAGGTGTCCTTCATGATCTGCAGCTCAGCCGCTGGAGTGGACACAAAGAAATCGTAGCGAACCGAATCGATTGAAGGATCTGCCGCCACCTTTGCATCGTTTTCTTCCTGCAACTTAAAAAGCGCATGCATGCACAGTTCGGATACATCGTAAAGGCAGCGCTTATAAAATGCGGCAGACTGCTCGGGCGTCATAAACCCGCCGTGCTCTGCGGTAAGGCGTGTCTTTACTCGTCCTGCTACCGGTGGTTTACTGAATAACAATAATGCGTGCTTTTTCTGAGCCATTTCGGCCATCTCCCTTTCCTGTCCCTTTCCTACTCTAGCCTCTTCTTAGCTTATCAAGCCAAAGGGGCTTTTAAGTCTCTTTCCTACCCTTGTCACGAGCACTTTACCCTTGGGCCTTTTGCTCTGTTTGCCAGCTTAGTGTCTCATCTACTTTATACAAGACACAGTCTATATCGTTATAGCTCCAGGTGCCTATCATAGGCTCACCTAGTTCACAATTGGTAAGGCAGTTGATGTTGGATTCCCACATGCCTCCATATTCAGGTGCACCGGGTTCCCACTCTGGATGCCACCAGCCATAATCTACGTTTACCAAGTCATCCCGCATGGGGGCGGTGGCCAAAACAAAGCGGGCGCTTCCCTTATCGGTCGCAAGCTCCACCACCTCACCAGCACAAAGACCTAGGCGTCTTGCTGTTTCTTCACTAAGCTCTGCCACCGGCACCGGTGACTTTTCCCGAAAGGAGGGGTTATTAAAGTACATCGAGGCATTATAGGGCTGCTTGCGTGAGCCGGTAATCATGCGCAGATGAACTCCTTTGCGGCTTTGTGCTTCTGCGATAAGCTCATCCGAACAAAGGGTGGGGTGATCTTTCGCTGGAGTGGGAAGGCGCTGTCCTCCTACCTGCGGCAAAAACTCACTTGCCAGTTCTATTTTGCCCGTTGTGGTAGCAAAACCACACAGGCTTCCATCAGGTTTTTGCTGTAAGTGCTTGAAGTAAGGTGGCGGCTGAAAGTAAATGCCGCTTTGACAGTAATAGTCCCAATCCATACCGGTAGGTGCAAGCTGAGCGGCAAAGGCTTCCTCAAGCGTCTCCTCGGGCCAAAACTCCTCTTGACCCAAACGCATTCCCAGCCCACGAAAGATTTCATAGTCAGTTTTTCGCTCGTAGTAGGGCGCAACAGCTGCAGGACCACCATAGCCCATGTTTGCCACCCCGCCATGCACTTGAAAAATAGGCCGCTCGATGGCTCCCGCTACCGGCAGCACATAGTCGGCTATGCTGGCAGTGGGAGTTAGGTAGTAATCCAGCACCACCAGCAAGTCAAGCCCCATAAAGGCATTAAAGACCCGATGCGTATCGGCATAGGTCAAAAGCGGGTTGGTGGCATTGACAATAAGCGCTCGTATTGGGTAGGGTTCACCCTCTTCCATAGCGCGCAGAACCAGATGCGGCGCAGCCGAGGTAAGATAGCGTTGCGGCAAACGACGTCCCAGCTTCTCGGTAAGCTTTCGCGCCTTGTCATAACCCTCATAGCACTGCAGCGGAGTGAAGGGTGTGTTTAAGCAGCGTGCGCGTTGCTTAAGAGATAGCGCATCGCTCATCTCCATATCAACTTCAGAGATAAAGTCGCTAGCCTGGGCCAAGACACAGGATCCGGGCTTGTCAACATTACCCGTTACTGCACGCAAGCAGCAAATGGCACGATGCGTAGGCGCGACGTTTTTACCCACCTGATCAATACCGCGCCCCGACACCAAGGCTGCCGCCTGAGCAGAGCCAAAAAGACGCGCAGCCTTTACGATATCTTCTTCGGGCACGCCGCACACCTCAGCAGCGTAATGAGGCGGGTAGGCTTGAACGTGTGCTGCAAGCTCCTCATAGCCTGAGCACCAGGTATCGACAAATTCCTTATCTATCAGACCCTCAGAAATAATAATCTGCAAGAAGGAAAGCGCTAAAACACAGTCGGTCCCTGGGCGTACGGGCAACCACACATCGGCCAAGGCCGCCACCTGAGTACGGCGCGGATCTATTACCACCAAGGCTGCATCCGATTTTGCGAAGGAAATAATTGAGCGCCAAAAGGCGGAATTATCCGACTGAGCCGGGTTTGTTCCCCAGATAAACAAACATTCAGTAAGACCCGGGGTGATATCGGCTTCGATCGTCCAGCCAAAGGTAAGCGCATCCATCCAAATGCGTGGGTTCCAGCAAATCTGTCCGATACCCATATTATTAGGACTGCCGAAGAGATTCATGAAACGATGCAGGGGCCAAAAAGAGGCGTGAGGGCCACCAATGGCACTTGCTAGGGTTTCTGGACCATATTCTTGGGCAAGCTTTTTTAGGCGAGAGGCAATATCATCGAAGGCTTCATCCCAGGTGACCTGCTCCCACTTATTGGCACCGCGCTCACCCACCCGGCGCTGGGGGTAGTTAATACGCGCAGGGTCATCTAGGGCCACAAGGTTCATTCGCCAGCGTCGGCAGCCCGCCAAAATACGCTCATCATAGGGGTAGCGACTGGGGTCTGGACGCAGATCAACCACACGACCATCCTCTACCGTCGCCAAAAAGGCGCAGCAGTAGCCACAGTAATGACAGTTCGTGGGTTTTATCTCTCTTTGTGTCATTGGCTCTCTGTCTTTAAAGCATTATCTAAGTCAGTAGAAGTTTTATTGGCCGCCTCTTGTGTAGAAGCGGCTGCCTCTTGCGCATTCTCTGTTTTCTCCTGAGCGTCCCCTGCGACAGCCTCAATTCCCATAAAGCTGCGTCGTGAAGCACCCTCGGCAGGAGAGGCTGGATCATCAAACAAAAAGCGCAGGGTCATATAGGGTGGCACAAGCTGCCAGTTTATGCGCCAGTTATATAAAAGTTCCAAGTAATGGAAGACCGGCACCGCGCTTTGCTCGCGCGAGAGCAAAAAGGTGCAGCTCATGCACGCGGTCGCTATGGCATCTGCCTGGGCTTCTTCGGCCTCTTCGCCATGACGGCGTGACTGCTGTGCGGCCTTATCGGGATACCCAGCAGCGCGCAAAAGCGAGCCGCAGCAAAAGGAACGGCGGCGGTTGTGCTTTGCCTCTCGAATAGTTTCAATCGGCAAAAGCGCACGGAGGCCATCGGCAAACTCACCCGTGTCTCTGTCGGGACAGGAATCGTGTGGCGCAAAGTAGGGCAGTCTTTTCTGCGCAGCCTCGAAATCTGGAACCTCGGCTGCCACCATCTTGCGCGCCACTTCGATATCAATGCGATAACCCATATCGGCAAGCTCAAGGGGAAGAGGCACCACCTCAACCTTTTCGATAAGAGGGTCCAGCGCCAAAAGGGCTCGCAGCTCTTTTACACAATTGGGACAGGCCACTACCAGGCGTTTCACCTTATGGCTGGCAATGTGTTCGCGCAGACTTTTGGTAAAGGCTGCATGTAGTGCAAGATCATCGGACTCATAGCGCAGGATCTTGCCGCAGCACACCAGCGACAAACCATCTACGCGACCAGCCCCTAAAAGCAGCTCATAGACCGATTGCACTAAGGGAATGGCATAGTTAATAAAGGAGCAACCGGGGAAAAATAAAGATTCGCTACTTTGAGCCTCCTTTGGCTCGATAGTAGCTCCAAGAAAGGGATAGCTACACGTGACGGTGCTGTTTGAAAGCGCGTCATCAAAAACGTAGCTACTCATGTATCCCCTCTCTTCTTCTAACTCTCTTCTTCTAGCATGCAAACGGGGGCACGGCTTCAAGCCGCACCCCCGTTATACACCACTTACACTCTTTTGCCAAAGCGGCACTGAGGTAAAGAAAAGCCTGGTAGCCCTTTTGCCTTAGGCCTGCTTTTCTAATTAGTAGAGATTTTCTCCGTAGGTCCACTTCTTTACGAACTCTGCATCAGGCTTTGCCGCCTTATTGTAGTAGCGAACCTCACCCGGGATCTCGGCACGATCATCGGTGTTGACCACCATGAAGCGCAGCAGGCAGCCACCACAAAGCACCAGCACCGGTGCCACAACGGTCGATGCCACAGAGCCGTTACCGCCGATGTACATGGCCAGCGGAACCAACAGACCCAAGAACACCATGCCAACCCAGAAAGGAAGGGCGTAAGAACCGCAGACCCAGCGACGAGCTGCTGCCTTTGCGGTTACATTGCCAGCACCCAAGAAGGAAAGCACCATGGTCAGAAGAACGACCAATTCGGTAATTACCAGAACAATATCGATAACATGCAGGTATTCATGTATCACATGACTGGCAACATAGGTTTCAAGGGTAAGTTCTGCCGGCCAACCATTAATGCTCAGCACAATTGCCGCGCAACCGGTGGAGATAGCAGAAATGGTGAACAGCACCGGGAGAGCCGGAGTTGCCCAGAAGGCATGAGCCTTCAAGGTGGACAACATGATGCCGGTATACATCATGATGCACAGACCGAAGAAGCCAGCAACCAACAAGAAGAAGTCAGCACCGGGCTTAAGCAGGTCAGACAAGCCCGCAAAAATTGGCCATGCGTCTCCTAGGAAAGCCAAGAAGAACAACACCGCAAAGACCGCCGCGATAACCAAAAAGGTTGCGCCCCATTTAATAATAGAGGTTGCGGTGGTCCACACGCGCCAGAACACACCCGGCTGACCAAGGTCGACTACCAAAAAGACACAGCCAATAGCTACGCAGACCAGAGAAACCAAAATCGGAAAAGCATAAATCTGGGCATAGCCGGGCAGCACAAAGGAATTGAAGATGGCCGACAAAAACATAATGCCGCCAGCCAAACCGCCCAAGAAAAGATACAGGGCGATAGGCGGTTCCCAATAATGATGTTTCATTATGCCTGACCTCCTAACGCAGGAATGTAGTAAATCTGCGGGTCGGTGCCAAATTCCTCAAAGATGCGATCGGTACGCACCGAGCCAATGAGCTTCGAAACTTCGCTTTCTGGATCATCAATATCGCCAAAGATACGGGCGTTCTGATGACAGGTTTCCACGCAGTAGGGCTTTGCATCGGGATCCATCTGGCGCTTGTCGCGGCAGAAGGTGCACTTGCGCACGAAGCGATGCAGGCGGCTTTCCAAATGCGAGGCATCACGCATGCCGTAGGGGCAGGCATTGACGCAGACCTTGCACGAAAGGCACTTCTGCGGGTCTACCCATACGGTGCCATCGTCGTCTTGCTGACTTGCACCCGAAGGGCAGCAGGGCACGCACTCGGGATTTTCGCAGTGCATACACAGAAGCGGAGTCCAATTGCGATGAACATTGGGCCAGGTTCCCTGGACACCTTCACTGACTACCGGGTTGTAAATAATGTCCAAAGGAAGCTTATTCCACACACGGCAAGCAACCGTGCAGGAGTGGCAGCCAATGCAACGACGCTGGTCGATGACCATAACGTAACGAGTCATATCCTATCCTTTCTCCTACTCGATGCCTGCTACTGCTCAATAGGGTTGTACGACATGTCGTAGCGCTGACCGGTAGACTCGTCCACCAGGCAATTGCCTTCGGCATCATAGAGCCAGCCATAGTAGGCATCGTGATAGGCTCCCGTTTCCGGATCAAGCATCCAACCGCTATTAGGATCGTATACATAGGGCTTGTCGCCTAAGACCGCATAACCTTTATCGGTATCCCAGGTCAACTGCTGCGGCACCTCGTAAGGTGCTGCCTGACCGGGATAGGTTCGCACCCCTGCGACGTAGATAATCTCGACGCGATCCATGGTGTACTGCTTACCAGTCGCATCGTCTACCAGACACTCGCCTGCTGCGTCATAACGCCAGCCCGTGTAAGCATCAATGTAGGCTTTGGTCTTCGGGTCAATCAACCAACCAGAATCATCCAGCTTGAAATGGGTATCCTTCTGATACACCCCATCGTTTTGCCATACCCAGTAGTAACCCTCGGGGATCTCTTTCGTGGGTTGAGGCATGTCAAAGGGAATCTTTTCCCTGTCAAGATGCATCTCGGAGGGCTTCATATGGATGCCCGGCTCCTTGGAAGAACCCGGAATAGAGAACTGGGTGTCTTCTTTGGTGAATGTATTGTCGTAGTCTCCGCACTTATAGACCTTGCACAGAAGGCCACGGTTTGCCCAAGAGCCGCCCATGGGGTCGCAATCCCAGTCGTCAACCGAGGTCAGTACGTTAACGTTAGATTCCAGGCAACCGAAGGGGTTATCCAGATCCGCCGAACCGTCGCGCTCGGGATACCACCAACCACGCGGTGCCATAACCACACGCGGGTCAACAATGGGCTCAACATCAGCGCGCATCTTAATGCGGCCACGGCGCGTCTCAAGCCAACACCAATCGCCCTGTTCAATATTAAGCTTTTCAGCCAATTCAGGATTGATTGAGAAATACGGATCAGGATACAGGTAACGAATGTTGGGCATATTGAAGTGCTCGGAGTGGTGATACGGCATGAAGCCACCACCGGTGGTAAGCACAATGGGATACTCCTCCAAAAGCTCGGGGGTATCCTCGGGGTTTTCGATGGTACCTACATAGGTAGGCATACCGGTGTAGCCCAGCTGACGCAAGATGGTGGAGTTGCACTCGACCTTACCGGTTGGGGTCCAAAATCCACCGTTGTTTACATACTTATTCTGGTGCAGCGGCGGATAGTACATGCGGAAGGTGTCCACAAACTCATCCCAGCCAGCAACCGGCAGGTTCAAAGGCGCGATGATGGCCGAATAGGCTTCCTCGATGGTCTTCCAGGGCCAATCCTCTTCAGCCTGACCGCAGGCAATACCCAGCTTACGCCAGAAGGTAAAGTCGTCATGACGGTCATACTTAGGCTGGATGGCACGGCGGCCACCCATAACCGAGTCGGTTGCACCGTAGTGGGTCACGATAATAGGACGCTCCAGTGCACCAGCTGCCGGGAAGACATAGTCGCTAAACAGAGCCGCAGGGGTCATCCAATAGTCAACCGTGACCAAGAACTCGCACTTCTTCAAGGCGGCAAGGACCATCTTGGCATCGCCGTAGGAGTTAACCGGGTTGGTGGCGTTTACAACCAGGCCACGTATCTGGTAAGGATCCCCGGTAAGAATTGCCTTAAACACGCTGGGGCCATGTGCCTCACAGAACCACTCTGCCGGCAGAGTTTTACCCCAAGTGCGCTTTGCGTTATCGGAGATAAGCTGATACCCAGGCCAGGTAGTCAGCTTGAACTTGTCAGAACCAATTTGTTTGGCCTTCTGCTCTTCAGGCAGACGCTCATTTAACTCCAGCTCTTCGTCGGTGAGATAATTAAGCGCTGGACCAGGCATACCGTCGCCACCCGGTATATCCAGGTTGCCACAGATTGCACGAATAAGAGCCAAAGCGTGGCTACCAGTAGTAGAGGCACGACCAATCTGGTCCCAGGTGCAACCCCACTGAATACAGCCCGGCTTGTTCATGGCATACATACGTGCAGCCTGACGAATTTGATCCGGGTCAAGCCAGGTGATCGGCGCAGCCCATTCAGGACTGTAGTCAATCACGTGTTGCTGCAGCTCTTCGAAACCATCACACCACTGCTCAACGAACTGCCAGTCATACAGACCTTCAAAGATGATGGTGTGCAGCAAGGCCAGCGCCAAGGCAGCATCAGAACCAGGACGCAGCGGCAACCACAAGTCAGCCTTCGAAGCAGTCTCAGAATAGCGCGGATCCACCATGATGATCTTCAGACCATTTTTCTGAAGATCGGTATAACCATTCATGGAGGGCAGAGAAGAAGCACCGGGGTTCATGCCCCAAAGAATCAAGCTTTTTGCCTGACCAAGGTCGGTCTCAAAAGGCGACCAACCAGCAACACAGGTCTCTGCCATAAAGGTGGGGATCCAACATAGAAGCGCGTTGTGGAAACCATTTGGCGTACCAAATAGGTTCAAGAAGCGACGACGTGCAAAGTCGTCAGTACGCGTCGTACCGCCTGCGGATGCAACGGCCTCTGCACCGCTTTCTGCCTTGATTTGATTCAGGCGATCAGCAACCTCTTGGATGCCCTGGTCATAGGGGATCTTCTCCCACTTGCCTTCACCCTTTTCTCCCACACGCTTCAGCACATGATTAATGCGCGCTGGATGGTTCACATGCAAAAGCGCGCTGGTGCCGCGGCAGCACAGGCCGCCTTTGTTGGAGTAATCGGGATCGCCTTTGATTTTGATGACATCACCGTCTTTGACGTAAGCCAAAACGCCGCAGTTAGCATGGCAAAAATAGCACAGCGACTTGACTACTTCTACGCCAGGAGCATTGACATCGACCTCGGTCGACACGATGTCAGGACACACAAGGTCCTTTAGACCGGTCGATTCCTTGGAAATCTCCGCCATCTACCTTCCCCTCTTCTACTCGTCCGGTTTACCTTCTACCTCTAGCTTTACTCGCCGTCTCCGTACGACTGCATTGTCAAGGCGCATATTGAAGCACCCCAACAATGCTCAAACGATCAAAGTGTACAAAACACCCCGCTTGCGTGCATCGCACTTGAGGCTTTATAAATGTTTCGGGGATAGACCTTTTAGTATGAGAGTGTTTAAGCTCCTGAGATAGTGCAGGCCGTCGCACACTCAAGGCTCTTAAATACTCTGCAATTCTTCTTGGCAGCCTCCCCTTTCCAAATCTGCACCCCCGTACGATTTGGAACATATAAAGCCTCCGCGTATCCTGAAAGCTCATTATTGGATACTAGACATTGTCGGCTACCCGATTATAGTCAAGCAACAAAAACACATCTAGTAAAAGCGCATAAAAGCTCTTTGAACCTTTAGAAATATCGAGATTCGGCGGTATATAATCGAAAAATACGGTTTGGCAAGGCTAACAAACACTGTTTCGTTTTAAACGCACGACCGGCAGGAGCTCACATGAACTACACCTTCACCTTTATGGGGACAGGGGCTGGCTGCGGCGTCCCCGCCTTTTTCTGCGAATGTCCCGCTTGCCAAGAAGCACGGCAAACTCCTCGCGCCCGACGAGGAGACTGCGGGGTCATGATTCGGAATAGGGCCGAGGGCGGTTTAACCGTACTGATAGATACCCCACCCGATATACGCTACCAGCTTAACCGTGAGGGCATCTTTGCGGTTGATAGGGTGCTTTTCACCCACGGGCATTCCGACCATATTGGCGGGCTTGAAGAGCTGGAATATATGGTACAGCTCAAGACGAAGAAACCCCTGCCAAGCTATGCAAGCGCTGAAACCCTCGCAACCCTCAGTACCGAATACCACTACATGACCTATTGTTTAGATATGCACGAACTTGCACCCTTCGAAAGTTTGGAGCTTGATGGGGTTCGCTACACTGCCCTACCCGTACATCATGCCCCGGGCACTTATGGCTATCTCATTGAAACAGAAAACACCCGTCTGTTCTACGCCTCTGATACTGGCCCCTTGCCGCAAAAAACTGCCGAACGCCTCACAAACCTAGATTATCTTGCCCTTGATGCAACCTACTGGAAAAGCTGCCCTACCGACCAACATCACAGCGTGCAGCAATGCATTGAGGAAGGTCTCTCACTTGAGGCAAAGAAAATCTTTCTGACGCATTTGTGCATGCACTATTCCGAACCCATTACGCTTGTTGAACTAGAGGCTTATCTTGCTCAGTACGAAGGCCGCGTTCAGGCAGCTTCGGATGGATTGACCTTCGAAATTTAAGAAAAAAGAGGGATTTCATGCCCCCAGATGGATAAATAGAGACCATCGGGTCATTTGATTTCATTAGTTAGGCTCTATCCTCTGTATAATGGGAGACTGTGCCTAACTGGAAAAGGCATAGTATCTGTTAAGGCTTTTGCTTCATTATCTGGGAGGGGATGTATGAAACAGCCTAAAAGTATTGTATTTAGTTTTCTTATTGGCGGCACCTTTGCCCTTATTGCGCAGGCCATCCTGGCTTTTTGGCAAATGGCGCTTGCCGACACCCCCATGAGCTTCTTCTCGGGCGGTGCCACGCTGGTAAGTATGGGCGTTATAGGCTGCATCTTGGGCGGCTTTGCCATTTATCAGCATGTTGAGGAGTGGGGCGACTTTGGCGCACTTCTGCCTTTTTCTGGCTTTGCCATGGCCGTAGGCATGAAGGCAATTGGCCCCTGGACCACCAAAAACGAAAAATTTGGTAAGTGCATCTGGAATTGCGTGTGGTTTGTTATTTGGTTCAATGTCTTGTTCGCCGCAATTTGTATTGCCATTGGCTATGCCTGCGGCGCTCTAGGACTGGACAACCCGGTCATCGCCGTTGAGGCAAGCGAAGGCGGTATGCTGTTCTTCTGGGCCTTTATTGTTGGCGGTATTTTGGCAGCAATTTTCCAGTGCTTGTACATGATCGTCCAGCGCATCACTCCTAAGGTGAATCATCTCCATATCTTGATCACTGCCTGGATGGTTGGCTGCATCTTGGCTCCTGTGGGCATCTCTTCTGCCTTGGCTAGCTTCGCTGGCGAGGGCTTTTCAGTGCTTATCTTGGTTGGTGGCTACAACATGTACAACGTGGGCTTGGACTTCTTCTTGGGCCACACCTCTACTGCTCTTTTGCACCTGGGTTCTTTTGCCCTGGCAGTTGCAGGTCTTGCCATCACCGCACTTTTTACCTTCTTCATTTACAACTGGAACTTTGGGCGCACACCCCTGCGCGAAGTTCACAAGCGCCAAGCTCTCAGCTCGCTTGATAAGCTGGGCTATGAGGCCACTTTAAGTGAGAAATAACTAGTTAAAAATAGCTAGTTAAAAGCAACCGCTTGGTATTTACCTGCTTTTGAAACAAGGGCACTGACTTCGGTCGGTGCCCTTCTTGTATCTTTGGGAACAAAATGCTTTAGTTTCTGCACACAGTTATTCTTTGCGCTAGAATGGCGGCTTGCAAGAAACCCAGAGGAGTTCAGTCAATACCAAGCAGTGTCGTCTGCCCTTTACTGGAGCTTTAGAGGGAAAAGCAAGCACACCTCAAGAGAATGCACTGCGACACTGCAGGGAGGATAGCCCTATGTCTAAAAAGAAGATGCGCAAAGAGCATGCCCTTGCAGAAATTGCCCGGCAGCGCGCTCGTCGCCGCGCGGGCATCATCCAGGCTTCTTTAGGCGGCATTGCCGCAGTGTTTGCCCTCTTTGGCTTTCAGCTCTTGCAAATGTATGGCATTCTTCCAACGAGCAATACCATTGTTTCGCTGCTGAACTTTGTTTTGGCGGTAGTCGCCTGCGCGCTTCTAGGCATGGGATTCCGTACGATCTCGGCTACTTCTAGCCAAATTAATTCCCTGCGCCAGCGCTATGGCATCAACAAAGAAGACCTTCGCAACTAAGCGCTTAAGTGGCCAGATGACCTCTTAGCTTTAAGCAAGCAAGGTGGCCAAGCTAAGCAACTTAATCGGCTAAACGATTAAGCTAAGCGGTCTTAAGCAGCTAAGACAAACAAAGGGGCCAAGGCAGATGAAACCGAAGCGACCAAAGCAAATTCAGGTGATTTAAAACTCCAGCGCTTCCAGCCGCTTAAAGACCGCATCTTTGCGCGTCAGAAAATCCCAGGGGTTGAATATCTCATCAAGCGTCTCTTTTGAAAGCTTGGCTTCCGGATCGGCCTCAAGATTTTCGCGATAGCTTGGCCCCGGTACCGCATTTTGAATATCGGCCCACACCTTCATGGCATTGCGCTGTACTATCACATAGGCTTCTTCGCGCGTGATGCCCGTTTGTACCAAAGCCAGCAAAACCTTGCTGCTAAAGATAAGTCCCCGAGTCCGCCACAGATTATGCTCCATCTTATCGGGATAGGTTTGTAGGCCCTCAAGCATCCACTGCATCTTGCCAAACATGTAATCAAGCGCCGTAAAGCTATCTGCCAAAGCCACACGCTCGGTGCCTGAATGACTAATGTCACGCTCGTACCACAGAGCCACATTATCAAGTGCAACCTGGGCATTGGCTTTTACCACACGCGCGAGGCCACAGACGCGCTCGGCAGTGATGGGATTGCGCTTATGAGGCATGGCAGAAGAGCCCTTTTGTCCTTTGGTAAAGGGTTCTTCTGCCTCAATAAGGTCTGACTGCTGCAGCAAGCGTACCTGCATGGCAATGGATTCTAGAGTGGCAGCAACCGTTGCAAGACCGCACATCACCTGAGCATGTCTATCACGTGCCAAAACCTGGGTAGAAAGCGGATCAGGCTTAAGGCCCAGCTTTTCGCAAACATACTGTTCCACAAAAGGATCAATGCTGGAATAGGTTCCCACCGCGCCTGAGATTGCTCCTGTAGCGGCGACTTCGCGTGCCTGCTCCATACGCACCTGGGCACGCTTTAAGGCCCAGGCCCAGCTACCAAATTTCATACCGAAGGTCATGGGTTCAGCATGAATACCATGGGTACGTCCCACACAAAGGGTATCTTTAAATTCAAAAGCGCGGGTTTTACATACCTCACCCAGCTGTTCAATATCAGCCAAAATGATATCTATTGCTTGGGTGATCTGGTAAGACAAGGCGGTATCGCCCAAATCGGAAGAGGTCATCCCGTAATGTACCCAACGGCTTGGTTTTGGCTGGCCTTCAGATATTGCAGCATCAATGTGTTCAGCCATATTGGTGGTAAAGGCAATGACATCGTGGTTGGTGACTTTTTCAATTTCTGCAATGCGGTCGGCATCGCAGTCTGCATGGGCACGAATCCAGGCAGCTTCCTCTTTTGTTATGCCAGCCTGACCTAACTCGGCCTGGGCCTCGCAGGCAAGAATCTCAATTTCTTTCCAAATGTCGAACTTGTTTTGAAGCGTCCAGATATGTCCCATTTCGGGGCGGGTGTATCGATTGATCACGGCATACCCTTTCAAACTTATGCTTGCCCGTATGCTGCGGCTTGCCTGTGTACCGCGCCGCTCAATTATACCCCGCAGTCTAGGCGCATGGCGGCTTTAGCCGTGCCTTGCTGGCTCCTTTAGCCCCTTTAGCCGCACTTTATTTGCGCCTTTGTTTGCATCTCAGGCAGTACGCATTTGAATCCGCGAGGTACCCAGCGTCGATACAGGCAATTTTTGCAGGCAGGCTGCGTATCTATGCATTCCTCGGGATCGTTATCCCA